>JAQTZL010000006.1 GCA_028687755.1 Candidatus Nanopelagicales bacterium | reverse complement strand
GTGGAGGATAGGAGACTCGAACTCCTGACATCTGCCTTGCAAAGGCAGCGCTCTACCAACTGAGCTAATCCCCCTGAGGACTACGAGAACCTATCGTAGATCAGGTGCATCTGTCGGTTCCGACCAGAGGTCGGAATCGTCTTGATTGGCCTGGTACTGCTTGTAGACGTAGTAACCCACGCCTGCAAGAAGAGCCAACACTACTAGTTTTTTCACGTGGGCCTAGATGGACTTGAACCATCGACCTCTTCCTTATCAGGGAAGCGCTCTAACCAAGCTGAGCTATAGGCCCGTTCCGCACTTCTTTGGAGTCAAGACTCCTTAAAGGTGCGAGTGGAAACCTTACCCGATTGTGAAGGGTCCCAAACCCCCGGGCTTTAGAGCCCAGGGATCGGTTCAATCTTGGACTATTCCCCTGATTCGGTGGCAGCTTCGGCTGGCGCCGCTTCGGCATCCGCAGGTGTGGCCTCAACGTCAGTGCTCTCGGCTACTTCAGCGTCGTCGAGTTCCTCGTCTTCAGCCTCACCGCCGCGAGCAACTGCCACGATCGCATCGCCGTCAGCCAGGTTCATCAAGCGCACGCCCATGGTGTCGCGGCCTGATGGGCGAACCTGCGCAACGCTGGTGCGAATCACCACGCCGTTCGAGGCAATCGCGAAGATCTGATCGGTTTCGTCACAGACCATCGCGCCAACCATCGAGCCACGCTCTTCAACGAGCTTCATGGCGCGTACGCCAAGAATGCCGCGACCCTTTGGAGCCCATTCGTCAACGTTGGTGCGCTTAGCAAAGCCGCCGTCGGTGATGGTGACCACGAAGGCACCTTCACGAATGACATCCATCGCCAACAATGCATCGTCGCCACGGAAACGCATGCCGATCACGCCGCCCGTTGCTCGGCCCATTGGACGCAAGGTTTCGTCCTTGGCATCAAAGCGAGCAGACATGCCCTTGCGCGAGAACATGATCAAGTGATCATTTTCAGAAACCAATCGAGCTGAGATCACTTCATCTTCGTCAGCAAGGTTGATGGCAATGATGCCGCCGGTGCGATTGGTGTCGTATTCGCTCAAACGAGTCTTCTTCACCATGCCGCGTCGGGTTGCCAACACCAAGTGTTCGCCAGCCTCGTAGTTCTCAATGGCAAGAACCTGCGCGATGGTTTCATCTGGTTGGAAGGCCAACAGGTTTGCGACGTGTTGTCCACGGGCATCACGACCAGCTTCAGGAAGTTGATAACCCTTAGCTCGATAGACACGGCCCTTGTTCGTAAAGAACAGCAGCCAGTGGTGCGTTGTGGTGACGAACATGTGTTCAACCACGTCGTCTTGACGCAGTTGCGCACCCTTCACGCCCTTACCGCCACGACGCTGCTCACGGTAGAGCTCGGTCTTGGTGCGCTTGGCGTAACCGCCAGCGGTGATTGTGACCACAACATCATCAACTGCAATGAGATCTTCGTCAGCGACATCGCCATCGAAGGCCGCGAAGTCAGTGCGACGATCATCGCCGTACTTCTCAGTGATCTCGTTGAGTTCATCAGACACGATGGTGCGTTGACGCTCTGGTGAACCAAGGATGTCGTTGTAGTCATTGATCTTGGTCATCAGTTCTTCGTACTCATCAAGAATTTTCTGATGTTCCAACGCAGCAAGACGGCGCAGCTGCATGTCAAGAATTGCGGTTGCTTGCAATTCATCAATGTCGAGCAGTTCCATCAAACCGGTACGTGCATCTTCAACCGTTGCTGATGCACGAATCAATGCAATGACTTCATCAAGTGCGTCAAGAGCCTTGAGATAACCGCGCAAAATGTGCGCGCGCTCTTCAGCCTTGCGCAAGCGGTAACGGGTACGACGCTGAATTACTTCAATCTGGTGCGTAACCCAATGGCGAATGAAGGCTTCGAGGGTGAGCGTGCGTGGCACCCCATCAACGATGGCCAGCATGTTCGCGCCGAAGTTATCTTGAAGTTGGGTGTGCTTGAACAGTTGGTTCAACACCACCTGAGCCACAGCATCGCGCTTGAGTTCGATAATCAAACGCATGCCGGTTCGTGAAGATGAATCGTCACGCACGTCGGCAATGCCGGTGAGCTTGCCTTCACCAACCTGCTCAGCAATGCGCAGCAACAAGTTGTCAGGGTTGACCTGGTACGGAAGTTCAGTGACGACCAAGATCTGACGGCCGCGTGCATCTTCTTCAACAGTGACCACAGCGCGCATCGTGATTGATCCACGGCCAGTGCGGTAGGCATCATCAATGCCGCGACGACCAACGATGAGTGCGCCGGTTGGGAAGTCAGGGCCCTTGACGATCTCAATGAGCGCAGCCTGACGATCTTCAACAGATGCTTCAGGGTTTGACAGCACCCATTGCGCCGCGGCTGCAATTTCACGCAGGTTGTGTGGCGGAATGTTGGTTGCCATGCCCACAGCGATGCCCGAGCTGCCGTTGACCAACAAGTTCGGGAAACGACTTGGCAACACGAGTGGTTCTTGGGTGCGACCGTCGTAGTTTGGACCGAAGTCGACCGTTTCTTCGTCGATGTCGCGCACCATTTCCATGGCCAATGGGGCCATGCGGCATTCGGTGTAACGCTGAGCAGCGGCTGGGTCGTTACCCGGTGAACCGAAGTTTCCTTGGCCTTGCACCAATGGGTAACGCAAGGACCATGGCTGCGCTAGACGTACAAGAGCGTCATAAATCGCCGAGTCACCATGTGGGTGGTAATTACCCATGACGTCGCCGACCACGCGGGCGCTCTTGGAGAAGTTGCGGTCAGGGCGGTAGCCACCGTCGTACATCGCGTACAGCACGCGGCGATGCACAGGCTTTAAACCATCGCGTACGTCCGGTAGTGCACGCGACACGATGACGGACATTGAATAGTCCAGGTATGAGCGCTGCATTTCGGTTTGTAGGTCAACCGGTTCAATGCGGCCGTGATGATCAATCACGCCAATTTCTTCAGACACCAATAACTCCTGAGACTAGATGTCGAGGAAGCGCACGTCGCGTGCGTTCTGCTGGATGAAATTACGGCGGGCTTCTACGTCTTCGCCCATGAGCACACTGAACATTTCATCTGCTTGCGCAGCATCTTCGAGTGTGACCTGAAGAAGAACGCGATGTTCTGGATCCATGGTGGTGTCCCAGAGTTCATCAGCATTCATTTCACCAAGGCCCTTGTAGCGCTGCACTGCTTCTTCTTTTGGAAGGCGCTTACCTGCAGCAATACCTGCTTCAACAATGGCATCGCGTTCGCGATCTGAGTACGCAAAGTTCGCGTCATCACGTGACCACTTAATTTTGTACAGCGGTGGCTGTGCAAGGTAAACGAAGCCACCTTCAACCAGTGGGCGCATGAAGCGGAACAACAAGGTCAGCAACAGTGTGCGGATGTGTTGACCGTCAACGTCGGCGTCAGCCATCAACACCACCTTGTGGTAGCGAAGACGATTGATGTCGAACTCATCTTGGATGCCAGTACCGAATGCAGAAACAAGTGCCTGCACTTCAGTGTTCTGCAGCACCTTGTCGATGCGAGCTTTTTCAACGTTCAGGATCTTGCCGCGAATTGGCAGGATCGCTTGACGTTTTGGATCGCGACCTTGACGAGCTGAGCCACCTGCGGAGTCGCCCTCCACGATGTAGACCTCACACTCCTCAGGCTCGCGGCTTGAGCAGTCAATCAATTTGCCTGGCATACCAGCCCCGCCGAGCAATCCCTTGCGGTTACGTGCCAGATCGCGAGCTTTACGTGCAGCAATGCGTGCAGCAGATGCATTCACACTCTTGCGTGCGATTTCCTTACCTTCAGCCGGGTTCTTCTCCAGCCATTCGCCAAGTTGATCGTTGACGGTCTTTTGTACGAAGGCCTTCATTTCCGTGTTGCCAAGTTTGGTTTTTGTTTGACCTTCAAACTGTGGCTCAGTCAACTTCACACTGATAATTGCGGTGAGACCTTCGCGAATATCTTCGCCACTTAAGTTCGCATCCTTTTCTTTCAAGATGTTCCACTCACGTGCGAACTTATTCACCAACGAAGTAAGCGCAGTGCGGAAACCTTCTTCGTGTGTACCACCTTCATGGGTGTTGATGGTGTTTGCGAAGGTGTAGACCGATTCTGAATACGTGTTATTCCACTGCAGTGCAACTTCTGCACTCATTTGCTTATCTTCAGCTTCAGCTTCGAAGTAAATAATGTGTGGATGTGAAGCGCCCTTGCTTGCGTTGATGTGTTCAACGAAGTCGGCGATGCCACCTTCGTAGTGGTAGCGCACAGTGCGAATGCGATCAGCTTCTTCAACTGGTGCGACGAATTCAATGGCTCCAGTTACTTCAGCATCACTGCCCGCATTTGCAGGAGCGTCTACGACTAAGCGTTCGTCGGTGAGTTCCAAGGTGAGGCCTTTATTGAGGAAAGCCATTTCCTGGAAACGACGAGCAAGCGTGGTGAAGTCATATGTGGTGGTTTCGAAGATGTCTTCATCAGCCCAGAAGGTGACGGTGGTGCCGGTGTGATCAGCAGCTTCGTCTTTGGAAAGTTCCGCCTGTGGAACACCTGAGACATAGCTTTGGCGATAGACGCTTTCATTGCGGCGCACTTCGACTTCAAGCTTCTTGGACAGAGCATTCACAACTGACACGCCTACGCCGTGTAGCCCACCGGAAACTGAGTAGCCGCCGCCGCCGAACTTGCCACCGGCGTGGAGCACCGTGAGCACCACTTCTACAGCGGGCTTGCCTTCACTTTCGACGATGTCGACAGGGATACCGCGGCCGTCGTCAACGACGCGAACGCCGCCGTTGGCCAGCAGGGTGACCGAGATGGTGGTGGCATAGCCAGCCATCGCCTCATCTACGGAGTTATCGACGACTTCGTAGACCAAGTGATGCAGGCCGCGCTCACCGGTGGAACCGATGTACATACCGGGGCGCTTACGAACGGCATCAAGGCCTTCGAGAACTTGAATGGCACTGGCGTCATACGACACGTGAAACCGGCCTCCTCAGGCAAAAACAACAATGTGTTGATTCTACCTGATTTTCGGTAGTTCCCATGGATGTGTCGGCCCGTGGCGGCCTCTAGAGCCGTTTGACCCCCCGGGGATAGAACCCGTGTATGGAATGGTCCCAATAATCGCCCTGACCGGGCTGATTTGCCTCGTGAGATCACCCGTAGGTGTCGCGTGGGCCCCTGCCTTTCACGTGGCGTGGGCCGGACTTCCATGAGGGGCCTTGGGGTCCCTGGATGCGAATATCGCTGACCACTCCTGTGCCCACCGCGGCATCGATGTTCTTGCGGAGTTGAGGCAGCATCAGGCGCACTTGGGTGGCCCACGTGGTGGATTCGGCCGCCAGAATCAAGATTCCCTGTTCAAAAGACTCTGGCACGACGTGGCTAGCTAGGTCTTCCCCCACGATCTGGGTCCATTGGGTGAGCACTTGGGCCCCAGCGCTCTCCTGTTTCCAGCCACGCTGGGCAATGAGGTCATCCACGGCGCTGCCCAAGGTCTGGGGATCACGGGAATCTGAACTTGAGGTGGGCCGCTTGCTGTTCGCTGGCTTCTTTCGTGGTTTTCCGCCCCCCACTGCCCGGCTCAGCGCTTTGGCAGCCGCGTCTCCCCGGTCAGTGGTCATGGCTCACTTTCCCAGCATCCACGCGAAAGCGCGAGCCAAAGAGCTCTTGTGGAATATCAGCATCTACCGCAGCCGTAATGAGTACCTGGGTTGCTTGGGTGAGACGACCAGCCAATCGTTCTCTGCGCTTGGCATCAAGTTCGGCGAACACGTCATCAAGGATCAGTACCGGGTCTTCACCATCGGCGCGTAACACATCAAAACTTGCTAATCGCAACGCCAAGGCAATCGACCATGACTCTCCATGGGAGGCGTAGCCCTTTGCAGGAACTGGGCCAAGAGTCAACGAAAGGTCATCGCGTTGTGGCCCAACAAGGGTGAGTCCGCGATCAACCTCTTCTTTTCGGCGGAGTTTCATTGCTTCAAGCAATGCGGTTTTCCATTCGTCTTTATCAGGTGAACCAATAGGTACATCGTCACCTAACACTGAACTCAAGTTTGAAAGATATGTGAGGCCAAGTTTCGCAGTCGGGTCTTCACTGATGTACGTGTAGTTATCTACTGCAGGATCTGCGAGCTCACTTAATAACACCTGGCGCGCGGCAATGAGTTCCGCGCCAACAGTTGCGAGTTGTTCATTCCACACACTCAGGGTGCTATCAAGGTATTCATCATTGGCCTTGCGATTCGTGCGCGCTGATTTCAATAATGCATTGCGTTGTTTCAATACTCGTTCAAGATCTTGACGTGTACCTGCTAATCGCGGAATGCGTTGCACTAATAAATCATCGAGAAATTTTCGACGATCAGAAGGGTCACCTTTGACCAGTGCTAAATCTTCTGGCGCAAAAATTACGACACGTAAAATCCCTAAGACATCGCGTGTACGTGTTGCTGGTGAACGATTAATACGTGCCTTATTTGCGCGCCCAGGAAGTATCGCAAGCTCAACCATGGTTTCGCGATCGTTGGCATGGATACTGCAGCGAATGAATCCTTGCTCGGTACCAAAGCGCACGAGTGGAGCATCACTTGCAACACGATGTGATCCAAGGGTTGCTACATAACCGATGGCTTCAACGAGATTCGTTTTCCCTTGACCATTGCGGCCAACAAAGGTGGTGACTCCAGGTTGAAGGTTCACTTCAACTTCTAGATATGAACGAATATCTGTGAGGGCTAACTGCGACACCCACATATGTAGCTTCTACTCTCAGCCAGTCAAGCGAACAGGCATCAACAAGTAGCGATAATCATCGCGAAGTTCTGATGATGGATCCGCTGCGCCGGTAAGAACTGCAGGGCGTGTTGATTGTGTGAACGACATACGAACGTATGGAGCATCAAGCGCAGCGAGACCATCGAGTAGATACGTCGGGTTGAAGGCAATTTCAATGTCGTCACCTTCAAGTACTGATTCAACAGCTTCATTTGCTTGCGCATCTTCACCCGCGCCTGCACGCAAAATTACTTCCGAACCTTCAAAGGCAAGACGCACAGGAGTGTTGCGCTCAGCAACCAAGGCCACGCGTTTGACTGCATCAGCTAGGGCAGCAATTTCAATGGTTGCTAATCCCGTTGATTCACTTGGAAGAAGTGAACGGTACTTAGGAAATTCACCATCAAGAAGACGCGTAGTGGTTCGACGACCATTGCCTTCAAAACCAATAAGACCTTCACCTGCTTGTGCCAAGGCCAACGTGACACCTTCTGCATTTGCTAACGCCTTTGCAGTTTCAGCAAGTGTTCGCGCTGGAATGAGTGCCTGCGTTGAAATTGAAGATGTCGCTGGTGACCACGTGAAGTTACGAACAGCTAAGCGATAACGATCTGTTGCAGCCAATGTGATTGATTGACCTTCAATTTCCATACGAATGCCGGTCAAGGTTGGCAATGTGTCATCTTTACCTGCAGCGATTGCAACCTGAGCAACAGCTTCCGCAAATACGGCCGCGTTAATTTCACCCGAACTTTGTGGCATTGCTGGTAGTTGTGGGTAATCCTCAACAGGCAGCGTAGGAAGAGTGAAAGATGAACGTCCACACGAAATAACAATGCGAGTTCCTTCACTGACCAAGGTGACAGGTGCACCTGGGAGTGAGCGAGCGATATCTGCAAGGAGTCGACCAGAGACCAAGGTTGTTCCAGGCACTTCAATGTCGGCACTGATGGCTACTCGAGCTGAGACTTCGTAATCGAAGCTACTCAAGGTGAGGCTGTCACCTTCGGCGGTGAGGACTAAGCCAGCCAGGACAGGCAGTGAGGGACGTGATGGAAGGGTGCGCGCAGCCCAAGCCACTGCATCAGCGAGAGTGTCGCGTTCAACTCGAATCTTCACGTGTTCCCCTTAACCAACAGATCACCACAAGGTGTGAGGGGTGATTGTTGCACTACTTATGGTTGTTATTTATCTCGCTATCTAGTTATAAGTAGTAGTAGTCATAGGTCCTGTGGATTGTGTGGATGAGCATTGTTTTGCGTGGTCAGTAGGCGTGGGGTCATCCCAAGGGGGTGGGGACAGCCTGAGGGCGAATCTTTACCCAGTGTGGATAACTACAACCGTGTGCAGATTCGTCCACATCTGAGCTCTTCGTCATCCCCACCCAACGCATGTTCATCAACGGAAATACAAAGTTGTCCACAGGCTGTCCACTGGTGGGGATAGAGGTAATAGAAAATGATGATATTTCCCAAAATTTTGCAACAACTCTGTAAAACGCTGCATCATCCACAAGGTTATACACAACCTTTATCCACACCTGTGGGAAAGATGGGGATGGATGTGACTCGTGTGACGAACGAGGTGTGTAACAACCTCTCAGTTACATCGGCCGCGGCTGGGACTTAATTCTGCTGGTGAGATCAGAAACCTGATTGAACAAACTTCGACGCTCGGCCATAAGTTGGCGGATCTTTCGGTCGGCGTGCATCACTGTGGTGTGGTCGCGGCCTCCAAAGGCCTGACCAATTTTCGGTAGCGATAAATCAGTGAGTTCACGACACAGATACATCGCTATCTGGCGAGCGGTAACCAACACACGGGATCGACTTGAGCCACATAGGTCGTCAACGGTGACACCAAAATAGGTTGCTGTGGCAGCCATGATCTGAGCCGCGGTGATTTCAGGGCCGGCCTCTGATGGGAAAAGATCCTTGAGCACCACTTCAGTAATAGACATATCAACTGGCTGACGATTCAAAGAAGCAAAAGCGGTGACGCGAATAAGTGCACCCTCAAGTTCACGAATATTGCTGGAGACCTTTGAAGCGATGTATTCAAGAACCTCAGGGGGAGCAACCAAACGCTCTTGCATGCTCTTCTTACGAAGGATGGCAATACGAGTTTCGAGATCGGGTGGCTGAACGTCAGTGATCAGGCCCCATTCGAAACGCGAACGCATGCGATCTTCGAAGTCCTGTAACAACTTTGGTGGCAAATCAGAGGTGATGACAATCTGTTTATTTGCATTGTGCAACGTATTAAAGGTGTGGAAAAACTCTTCCTGTGTCTGGACTTTTCCACTTAAGAACTGAATATCGTCGACGAGCAACACGTCAACATCACGGTATCGGCGTTGAAAAGCTGAAGCTTTGTCGTCACGAATACTGTTGATGAATTCGTTGGTAAATTCTTCTGAGGAGACATAACGAACGCGAGTGCCTTGGTACAGCGTTCGGGTGTAGTGACCAATGGCGTGAAGTAAGTGCGTCTTTCCCAGACCTGAGCCACCATAAATAAACAGAGGGTTGTAGGCGCGAGCTGGCTGTTCGGCTACTGCAACTGCAGCTGCGTGAGCGAATCGGTTACTTGAACCAATGACAAAGGTGTCGAAGGTGTATTTCGCGTTGAGGCGACCTTCTTCAGGTCGGGTAGAAGGTGAACCCATACCTGGACGATCCTCACGAGACTCAGCAAAGGTCTGAGTAGGGGCTTCGTTAACCGCCGGAAGTTCATGGGCGTATGTCGCGTCAGCAACATCATCGGTGGTTTCGTCTAGCCGAGGGTCAATCGTGGGATCAACGGTGACCGCTAATCGGATCTCGCGGCCCATGATTGAGGTGAGGGCCTCGATGACCATCGGGCGAAGACGGGTTTCCAAGACATCTTTTGTGAATTCATTGGGGGCCGCAACCAAGGCGGTGTCTTCCATTAATCCCAGTGGTCGGGTCAAAGCAACAAAGGCACGTTGTTGTGGGGTCAAAATTCCCTCGGAAAGGTTCGCGAGGACCTCTGGCCACACTTCTGCCAGGTCACGAGTCTGTTCCATGGTGTCCCCTGCACTCCCGTTGTCGTAATGGGACGCTCAGTGTGCCACTTGTCCACATGGATTTCCACAGGTGTGGACCCAGCACGCTCCCAAGGCTGTGGACCATAGTGAGGAAACTGTAAATTCCACAAGTAAAGGTCTCATGAATTCATCACTTCACCACCCCAGTTTGACCTCAAGGGTGATCTGTCCGTAATCTGTTCCAGTTCTAAGGCACTGAACCTCGTTCAGACTCCTTAGCTTCCCAATCTTTTCAACCTGCAGGAGTCCGATCATGAAGCGCACCTTCCAGCCGAACAACCGTCGTCGCGCAAAGACGCACGGCTTCCGCCTTCGGATGCGTACGCGTGCTGGTCGTGGAATCCTCGCAGCTCGCCGCACTAAGGGCCGTAACCGCCTTTCCGCGTAATGCTTGCCGCACCTCACCGGTTGCGCCGATCAGCTGATTTCACGCTGACTGTCCGCCAGGGTGCTCGTGCTGGTCGTTCCAACCTCGTTATTCATTGCCTACTTCGTCATGTCGATGAACCCGTTCGCGTGGGTTTCACTGTTGGTGCCTCGGTAGGAAATTCCGTTGTACGCCATCGGATAAGCCGCCAACTGCGCGAAATCATCAAACCTTTAATTGCATCGGTTCCCAAGGGAACCGACATCGTGGTGCGGGCGTTACCTGGAGCTGCGACCTGCAGCCACGCTGCTCTGGTTGCAGACGTGTCCGGGGGACTTGCCACGGCACTAAAGAAAGCCTCAGCATGAAATCCGTGTGGCGATGGTTGGTGTGGATATGGGACCACACCTTGGGTTTTGTTCTGAAATGGGTGCTGATCGCTCTTATTCGGATGTATCAATTAACCCTGTCAAAACTTTTGATGCCGAGTTGTCGATTTCATCCCAGCTGTTCGGCTTATGCCCTGGGTTGTGTCTACGAACACGGGGCAATCAAGGGAAGCGCCCTGAGCGTGTGGCGCCTCATGCGATGTAATCCATGGAATGGTGGCGGATTAGACCCCGTGCCTGAACACGGCTATTGGCGACCAGCCATACTTTCCAATGGAAGCCCGCGTGTCGGAGCGAACCACGAGCACGAGAACTAAGGGAGATCATGTTCATTTTCGATTGGCTCAAGAACGCCGTCAGTTGGGTTCTTGTCCAGTTTCATGGTCTCTTTAGTTCGATTCTTGATGCCGACAGCGGATGGACCTGGACCCTGTCCATCGTTGGCCTAGTGGTCACGATTCGCATCATCTTGATTCCACTGTTCGTTAAACAAATCAAGTCACAACGCAATCTCCAACTCATCCAGCCACAGATGAAGGAGATTCAAAAGAAGTACGCCGGTGACCGCGAAAAGCAGTCGCAGGAAATGATGAAGCTGTACAAGGAAACGGGAACCAATCCCCTTGCTTCATGTTTACCGATTATTCTTCAGGCACCGATTTTCTTTGCACTCTTCAGTGTGTTAAATGGTGTTTCGCAGTACAACCCAGACGATAAAACCTATGTAGCACCTGGTGTTTTCGCTTGGGATCAGTACGCAAACCTTGTGCCTTCGATGCACGATGCGCAAATTTTTGGTGTGCCGTTGTACGGGACATTTATGGGTGCCGATGTAACACCGAATGCCTCGGCAACACGCATTCTTTGTGTGGTCATGATCATTTTGATGACAGCCACGACCTTCTTGACTCAGCGTCAATTGATCGTCAAGAACAGCGCACCTGATAACCCAATGGTCAAGCAGCAGAAGATCCTTTTGTACGTCTTCCCAATTATGTTCATGATCTCGGGCATCAATTTCCCAATTGGTGTGTTGATGTACTGGTTCACCACCAACCTGTGGTCGATGGGCCAGCAGTTCTGGGTCATCCGCAATAATCCACAACCAGGAACGCCCGCTTTTGACGCCAAAGTCGCACGCGAGAACGCTCGTGAGGTTCGCAAGGGCGGCAGTTCAGCTACCACCACACTTGAAGTCACTGAGGTTGATGAAAGCGCGACTCCACGCGTCCAACCGAAGAAGACTTCACGAAGCCAACGCAAGAGTAAGTAGGAGAGTTTCATGAGTGACGTATCAACCGAAAAGCGCAGCCTGCTCGAACAAGAAGGCGATGCCGCAGCGGATTACCTCGAAGGTCTGCTTGATATCGCTGATCTTGATGGTGACATCGACATTGACGTTGAAGGAAACCGCGCAATGGTCTCCATTGTTGAGGTGAAATCAGGTGATTTGTCCCATTTGGTAGGGGATAAGGGTGAAGTGCTTGATTCACTTCAGGAACTCACGCGCTTAGCTGCCGCCCGGGAAACTGGCGATCGTTCACGCTTGATGCTCGATGTTGCGGGTCACCGCGCTCAGCGGCGCGCAGACCTCGTGGAACAAGCCAAGGTTGCTATTGCCGAAGCGCAACGCACTGCAGCACCTGTGAGCATGCCAGCGATGACGCCATTTGAGCGCAAGATCGTGCACGACGCAGTTGCCGATGCAGGTCTAGTGAGTGGCTCTGAAGGCGAAGAGCCAAACCGCCGCGTGGTTATCCGCGTCAGCTAATCACGTTTCACGTGAAACACCCCGACCTACCAGCCTGGCTGGAG
Source organism: Candidatus Nanopelagicales bacterium (assembly GCA_028687755.1). NCBI lineage: Bacteria > Bacillati > Actinomycetota > Actinomycetes > Candidatus Nanopelagicales > Candidatus Nanopelagicales bacterium. Next base: position 110,787 of record JAQTZL010000006.1, on the reverse strand, counting down.
CCGCAAGCAGAACTCTTGCAACGCTATGCAGACATCTTGGCAAGTGACGGGGTTGACCACGGATTGATCGGCCCGCGTGAAGTTCCCCGTCTGTGGTCGCGCCATTTACTGAATTCAGCCGTCGTTGTTGATCCATCTGCGGAACTTGTCCCATTGAACGCGACCGTGGCCGATGTGGGTTCAGGCGCCGGTCTGCCGGGATTGGTGTGGGCCCTTGCTCGACCAGATCTTCACGTCACCCTGATCGAACCCCTGTTGCGGCGAGCGAACTTTTTGACTCAGGCCGTGGAAAACCTAGGGGTCGGCGATCGAGTAACAGTGCTGCGCGGACGCGGGGAAGCCGTCAAGGCCGTTTGGGGAACCTTTGATGTGGTCACTGCCCGTGCTGTCGCACCACTAGGCAAGCTCTTAGGTTGGACCATTCCCTTACTTCATGAGGGTGGCCGTTTGGTTACGTTGAAGGGGCAGTCCGCAGTAGAAGAAATTGAATCCGCCGCGGCTGAGATCACCCAGTTCCGACTACGCGATGTTCACGTTGTGCAGGTTGGTAGCCCTTGGGTTGAGCCAGCGACCACTGTGGTCACGGCGCACCTGAGTGCGGCACAATAAGCGCATGTCGTCAGCCGATACCCCGAAGCCTGAAGAAAAGCCCCAAACTTCAGCACTTGGTTGGCCTGTTTCACGTGAAACATTGCAGGAACCCACGAAGGATCTTGGGTGGCCGCAATGACCCGCATCATCACGATCGCCAACCAAAAAGGTGGCGTAGGTAAAACCACCAGCACAGTCAACATCGCAGCAGCCCTGGCCATCGGGGGAGCTCGCGTGGTGGTGATCGATATGGACCCACAAGGCAACGCCTCGACTGCCCTTGGTGCTGACCATCGCGAGGGTGTTCCTGGGATCTATGAGGTGCTCATAGGCGATGCCGCGATTGCTGATGTGATCCAAGACTGCCCAGATATCCCCTTGTTGCGTTGTGTTCCCGCCACAATTGACTTGGCTGGAGCTGAAATCGAGCTGGTCTCTCAGGTTGCTCGTGAGTATCGCCTCACCCGGGCTCTGGATGCCTACATCGCCGAATGTGCCGCCGATGGTGAGCCAGTGGACTACTTCCTCCTTGATTGCCCACCATCACTTGGCTTGTTGACCCTGAACGGCTTGGTGGCAGCACGTGAGGTATTGCTGCCCATCCAGTGTGAGTACTACGCATTAGAAGGACTTTCGCAGCTGCTGCGCACAATTGAGATGGTCAAAACCCACCTCAATCCACAACTGGAAGTCTCAGCAATTTTGTTGACCATGTACGACGGACGCACCCGCTTGGCAGCTCAAGTAGCCGAGGAAGTACGCACCCATTTTGGCAAGCGCGTATTGGGAACCGTGATCCCACGCAATGTGCGGGTCAGCGAGGCACCAAGTTATGCACAGACGGTGCTGACCTACGACCCTTCATCGCCGGGTGCCCTCACATATCGCCAAGCAGCTGAAGAGCTCGCAAGTATTTCTCCACAGACTTATCCACAGTAATAAACATACAAACCTAAACAATTCGGACAGTTTGTACACCGATTACGTGACGGAAAGGCAGTTATGAGCGAGACTCCGAAGCGAGGCTTGGGCAAGGGCCTGGGCGCCCTGATTCCGACTGCTGCTGCGCCCACCGCTCTTTCAGACTCAGCCCATGTGGCGAAAGCCAGCGCTGCCCCGATCCCTCAACCTCAGGTTGAGAGTGTGCATGGTCTTTCCTATGCCGAACTCGACATCAATGCGATCGTTCCCAACCCTCGCCAACCACGAACCATCTTCGATGAAGAAGCGCTTGCTGAGTTAGTGCATTCGATTAAAGAAATCGGCTTGCTGCAGCCGATTGTGGTGCGGCCAGCAGGTAGCGGTTATGAACTCATTGCAGGTGAACGTCGACTGCGCTCAAGCAAGCTTGCAGGACTCACCGTCATCCCAGCCATCATTCGTGAAACTGATGATGATGCACTGCTACGCGATGCTCTGTTAGAAAACTTGCATCGTGCAAATCTCAATCCACTTGAAGAAGCTGCTGCCTACCAGCAACTTCTTGAAGACTTTGGTTGCACCCAAGAAGAACTCGCTACGCGTATTGGTCGTTCGCGCCCGCAGGTTTCTAACACCTTGCGCTTGTTGAAATTACCCAGTGATGTGCAAAAGCGTGTAGCCGCAGGGGTTATTAGCGCAGGCCATGCTCGCGCACTATTAGGTCTTGATGATCCAACAGCAATGCAAAAACTCGCCGATCGCATTGTTAAAGAAGGCTTAAGCGTTCGTAGTGTTGAAGAAATCATCCTGGTTACCAAGGGTGATTCACAGGCGAAAAAGAAGTCACGAACATCAGTCACTGCAAGCTCGGATCTGCTGGAACTTGTTGCTGGGCGCCTGGAAGACGCGCTTGATACCCGCGTGACCATTGCAGGATTGAAGTCAAAGAATTCCCGAGGCAAGATCACTATTGAGGTTGCTGATCTTGATGATCTGCGCCGCATTGCTGATGCGATCGATCCCAATTAATTTCCGAAATAGGCATCACGCCGATGCTGAATCCGAAAAATTTCTACGCGCCGTCTATGGCTATTGACGCGATACAAAACCCGATATTCACCTCGTCGCGCGACGATAGCTCCGGCATACGGTCCAGATAAAGGCTTCCCAATTCGAAGAGGATGCAACGACAATGGTCCATAAGCGAACTCAAAAAACGCAGCAGCAACTGACTCTGGCAGTTGGTTAAGATTACGTCGCGCAGCAGAGGTGAAACTAACCCGATAATCCACGACGCTGGCGGTCGTCGAAATCAGCTTTCACTTCTTCAAGAGAGAACAATTCTCTCTCACGAATTGCCGCACTCAGTTCACGAACTTCAGGAGTGTCACTCAAAATATCCAAGGACTCCTCAAGCCCTTCAAGCTCATCCAGAGTCAACATCACAACAGCAGTGCCATCTTCTTGGGTGAGAACAATTCGTTCAGGTGAGACATTCAGACGTGCCACAAGGTCGGAGAGTTCACCAGCCTCCGATAACGGAAGTTGAATAGCCATACTCATAATTTCGCCTACTTTTCACTAGGAGTCAAGAAGGCAAAACTCCAGTAACCCCAGTAGATATTCAACAGCAATCACGTAGCTGTGGATGTCAGCCCACGAAAAACTAGGCTGTGGAAAACGCTGGCTTACTTCATTGTGGCAACTACGCCATTGTGCAATAGCTGCTATCCCCGCGAAATTGCGCGTTCAACCAACGCCTTGGTGACTTCACCGAGATTGAGCCCAGCAGCTGCAAGGGCTTGCGGGTACAGGCTCGTTTCAGTAAGACCAGGTGCCGCATTGGTTTCCAGGAACCAAGGAGTTCCTGATTCATCAACGATGAGATCGGTACGTGACCAGTCCCGCAATCCAAGTATTTGGTGGGCGAGTACAGCAATGCGTGCGCACTCTTCGGCAATTTCTGGAGTCAGACGAGCAGGCACGAAAAACTCAGTGGTACCAGCGGTATAGCGAGCGTTGTAATCGTAAATACCTGACTGCGGAACAATCTCAATTGCAGGAAGCGCGGTGATGCCATCGCTGGTTTCCAACACACTGATCGCAACTTCAGTGCCCTTGATGTATTGCTCCATCATGGCGAATTCGCTGTAGGCAAAAGCGCCAACCATGGCGTGTGGGAAATCATCAGCAGCACGCACGACGGAACATCCAAGTGCTGATCCACCAGATGTGGGTTTCACCATGATGGGTAATCCAAGATTTTCACGAATGCCATCGAGGAGGGCTGCAGCACCGAGCTCGCGGAAGGTCGCGTGTGGCAATGCGAACACGGCCGGAGTTGCAACGCCTTGGTTTGCAATCAAGGTCTTTGCAATTGGCTTATCGAATGCCAATCGTGCCGCCGAACCCGTGGCCCCGACATAAGACAGGCTCAATGAGGTCAACACATCACGCAGCGCACCATCTTCACCGGCTGCACCATGAAGCACTGGAATGACACAGTCTGGGCGATGACGATGCAAAATCTCAATGAGTGATGAATCAACGTCAGCTTCAATCACTTCCGCGTCCGTGACCGAACGCAAGGCTTCAGCGATACGGCGACCAGATCGCAATGACACATCACGTTCAGGGGAGAGTCCGCCGGAGAGCACGAGGAACGATGACATGTGTTCGATCCTTTCCCTGAAAATGTTGGTACTACGCGAGATCTGGAGCGGGGAAGTCAGCGCCGTCACTCTTGCGCAAGACACTGCTGGTGCCGAAGGTATGGGCGATTTCAAGTTCACCTTCGATAACACTTGCCAATCGCCGTACACCTTCACGAATACGTTCAGGGTCGGGATAGCAGTATGAAAGTCGCATATTTGAACGCCCATCACCATTGACATAAAAACCAGTGCCTGGAACGTATGCAACAAGTTGCGAAACGGCTCGTGGCAACATCGCTTTGGAATCAAGGCCCTCAGGCAAGGTGACCCAACTATAGAAACCACCAGCAGGCTTGGTCCATGTTGTTCCAGCAGGCATGAGTTGCTCAAGAGAATCCAGCAATGCATCCCGACGCTCGCGGTAGAGCTCTTGATACGTCTTAATTTGTTCGCGCCATGGTTGCGTGGCCAAATATTGCGAGATGGTGAGTTGGCTGTAGTTCGACGGACACAACACGGCTGATTCAGCAGCGAGCACTAATTTCTCGCGCACACCATGCGGAGCAACAGCCCAGCCCACCCGCAAACCAGATGCGATGGTCTTGGAGAAGGAGCCGAGATAAATCACGCCTTCTTCATCAAGGGACCGAATAGCGGCGGGAGGTTCGCCTTCAAACCCGAGTAGGCCGTAGGGATCGTCTTCAAGCAACAAAATTCCAGCGCTCTTGGCGATGCCCAAAATTTCAGCACGACGAACCTGTGACTGAGTAATGCCAGCAGGGTTATGGAAAGAAGGGATCGTGTAGATCATCTTCACGGTCTTGCCCTCAGCTCGCACGCGAGCGATGGCTTCACAAAGCGCTGTCGGATTCAAACCTTCGTCATTCATCGGCACATGCACGACATCGCACTCATAGGCACGGAAGACACCAAGGGCACCCACATATGACGGAGCTTCCACGAGCACCACATCACCGGGATTACAAAAGACGCGAGTGACCAGATCCAAAGCCATCTGTGAACCAGTGGTCACGATGATGTCATCGGGATGAGCAGTGACCTTCACTTCGGCCATCACATCAAGAATCTGCTCGCGAAGCACCACATCGCCCTGGCCAGAGCCGTATTGGAGTGCGACTGCCCCGCGCTCTAGGAGCAGCTTGGAAACGGTCTCGGCCATCATTTCCATATCGAGGGCCTGCACGAACGGCATGCCACCAGCCAGGGAAACCACCTCGGGGCGGGAAGCCACCGCGAAAAGGGCTCGGATTTCTGAGGCCTGCATCCCATTGGTGCGCTGGGCGTATGAATCCACCCAGGGATCAAGTCGGGAGCTGCTCATGGGACTCAAGGGTACGGGGAGTGCAGATTTATTGCCTAAACGGGCTTGCAGAACCGGCTAATTGCGGCTGCAAGGGCGGCTGCGACCACATCTTGATGGCTGGCCTGGGTCAACCGAGCTAAATCTTGCGGATTGGACAGGTAACCCAGGTCCACGCGTACAGCGGGCATTCGACTCATCCGCAATAAATCCCAGGTTCGTGGGTGTGAGCGGTTGTTGTGCATCCGGGTGCGGGCGCATAGCTCGACTTGGATCTGCTCTGCAAGGGAACGGCCCGTATAGGAGTGGGTTCCTTCTTCGGATTCACCGAAGTAGAAGGTGGCAATGCCATTGGGGCGCGAACTTTGGACACGATCACAGTGCAATGAGATCAGCAGATCAGCATTGGTGCGGTTGGCAAAATCGGCACGCGTTGCATCGTCGGCCAGTGACTTCACTGCAGAGCGGGTCAAAAATACTTGTGTACCCAATGCAGCAAGTCGACCTTCAACGCGCATGGCAATTGATCGTGTAATTTCATTGGCTTGCTCATCATCGGTATCAAAGCCAGGATCGAGCACGATGACCTTGTCGGCAATACCCGTTTGCAACGCAGACACAGTTAAACGGCCACGCAAGTTCGCAGCATTACCACCGCTGATGGTGCGCACTAAGCGTTCAAAGGCTCGAAAGGTTTCCGGACCACAGGTGCCATCAACAGTGTCACCTACACTTTTTTGGAATTCACGCACGGCAACATCGGTTTGACGACCAAAAGCACCGTCAACGCGACCTGAATTAAAACCCAGTGTGTTTAAACGCCGTTGTAGATCAGCAACATCATCGCCACGCACCAAATGCCCTGGTACGAAACGCAATACGCGATCGCCTAATTTCCAGCGCGCCTCATCGAGTCTGCGAAACGTGTCAGGACCAACAATGCCGTCGACCGTTAAGCCACGTTCTTGTTGAAAGGCGCGAACCGCATGATCGAGTTCGTTGTCGAACACGTCACTTGGCGATTCATCGATATAACCCAGATGTGCGAGCCGCGCCCGCACCTCGGCGACGGCCGCCCCGGTATCACCGCGGCGGTGCATCGTTACAGGTAAGGAGCCAGATCAGCGAGGAGTGCAGCCTTTGGCTTTGCACCGATGATCGACTTCACAACTTCGCCACCCTTGAACACGTTCATGGTTGGAATTGATGTGATGCCGTATTGAGCTGAAAGCGCTGGATTCTCATCAACGTTGAGCTTCACGATGGTGATGCCTTCGTTGTTTGCCGCAATCTCTTCGAGGATTGGAGCGATCATCTTGCAAGGTCCGCACCACTCAGCCCAGAAGTCAACGAGCACAGGCTTGTCGCTCATCAGCACATCTTCAGCAAAGTTTGCTTCGGTCACGATCTTGGTTGCGCCCATGGGGGTTCTCCTTGAAGTAGGCAGGTGAAACTGCGGTGGTCTTAGGTTACTCGGAAGCTGCCAGCCAGCGTTCTGCGTCTAGGGCAGCAGAACATCCAGAGCCAGCAGCGGTGATTGCCTGGCGGTAACTGTGGTCGACCAAGTCGCCACAGGCAAAGACGCCAGGAATATTGGTAGCCGTGGTGCGATCCACGACCTTCACATAGCCCTCGTTATCAAGGTCAACTTGACCCTTGACCAACTCTGAGCGCGGATCGTGGCCAATAGCAACAAACAAGCCAGTAATCGCAAGTTCACGAACCTCATCGGTGAGGCGATCGCGCAACTTAATGCCGCTGACCTTTGTGTCACCAAGGATTTCCTCTGGAATCGAGTTCCAAGCAACAGTGATCTTTTCATTCGACAGCGCGCGCTCTTGCATGATCTTGCTGGCACGAAGTTCATCACGACGAACAATCAACGTGACGCTCTTGGCAAAGCGAGTGAGGAAGGTTGCTTCTTCAAGGGCAGAGTCACCGCCACCCACTACTGCAATATCTTGTTCACGGAAGAAGAAACCGTCGCAGGTTGCACACCAGGAAACACCATGGCCTGAAAGGCGTTTTTCACTATCAAGACCCAACTCGCGGTAACCCGAACCCATCGCGAGAATGACTGACTTGGCTTGGTAGGTATTGCCATTGCCATCAACGACAGTCTTAATGTCACCGGTGAGATCGGCACTGACGATGTCGTCAGTAATGATTTCGGCACCAAAGCGATCGGCTTGTGCCCGAATGTTTTCCATGAGTGCGGGTCCCATGATGCCGTCGGTGAAGCCAGGGAAGTTCTCAACTTCGGTGGTGTTCATCAGCGCGCCACCTGCAGTGACCGAACCTTCAAACAGGATTGGGTTCAACTGCGCACGAGCTGCATAGATAGCAGCGGTGTAGCCCGCAGGGCCAGAGCCAATGATGATCACGTTACGAACGTCGTTCATGAAATTCCTCGCCGAAAGTTGGGAAAGTCCCCGAGTACAAGGAACGATTCTACGGGGCTAGTTATTCCGCTGATGCAGCAGAACTTGTCAGGCTGAACGTGAATTCCTTACGAATGTCTGGATTTGATGCCGAGCAATGTGGTCCGACCACCCACACATGCAACTGCGCGGGCATGGTGTCGGTGGCTTGGGTCACGCTGACGGGAATGACGATAACTCCAGCAGCATCGCCATGGAAGGTGGCCATATCCACCACAAGTGCATGGACATGGTCATCTTGAGTCAAGGCGTGAATGCAACCGGTCAGACCATCTGGGGTAGCAAGCTCATCGGTCATCGGGGTTGCTGGCATAGAAGTGGCCGGGGCGGCTTTGAGCATCTGCTTCATACCTGACATGCCCTGAACCAAGTTCTCTACCTGAGTGGTCAAGGTGGTGGGCTGGTAGTCAGTGCCGCTGGCCAGAATCTGTCTCACTGGAAGTGCCCCGCTGGCTTCACGGTTGAGCTGATTGCTGGCAACGACAGGAGCCGGATTTGAGCTTTGAACGCTTTGTACGACGACGCCCACGCCAAGGAGTGCGACACCAGCAGCAGCACTGCCCAATACCCAACCCCGTTTGGATCGGCGATGAGCCTCAAGGCTGACCACATTGGACTGACCACTGGCTTCACGAGCAACCTGCTCTGCGAACAGGCTGCGTTCCAGGTTTGCCCACACGGCATCTGGCATGGGCGGTGTTAGTGGAGCAGTGTCAGGGTTTAAAAATGAGGCCAGATCGTCAAGGGGTGACTGGTTATCCCAGTCATCTTGATTGTCTTGTCTATTGCGCACCATGGCCTCCTTCCGAGTCTTGGACGGGCTGTTCAATGTTTGGGTTCCGTAAATATTCAAGACGTTTGGCTAATTTGGATCGCCCACGTGAACATCGGCTTTTCACGGTGCCAGGTGGGCAGTCCAGGATTCGAGCCGCCTCTTCGATCGGATACCCCTCGATATCCACCAAGAGCACCGCAGCTCGCTGATCATCGGGCAGTTCGGCCAGAGCCTGCGAGACCATGAGTTGGGTCTCGCGCTGTTCAATGAGGTCCTCGCCCTGGGGTAGGCCCTGCTCAGCGGACTCAAATTCCGGTAGCGGCGAACTGGGGCGAGATTTATTTCGACGGATTCGGTCCAAACAGGCATTCACCACAATGCGATGCAGCCAGGTGGTCACCTGTGAATCTCCACGAAATTGATCAGCGCGCCGAAAAGCAGAAATCAGAGCGTCTTGTAGGGCGTCTTCTGCTTCACCCGAATCACCAATGGTGCGCAGCGCAACTGCCCAAAGTCGATCGCGGTGACGAAACACAAGTTCAGAAAATGCGTTCGGATCCCCGGCGACGTGCGCAGCCAGCAACTCCTCATCGGTCATTGTTGCTGGCATAGATGCGCAGCCTACTGCTGCCCTCGAACGATGACGTTTGAAACTCGCACCTGATGTGTGTCTGGGTTCTGCACTGACGGTGGCAGCTTGGGAAACCACAACAACACATATTGACCAGTCACTTGGCGGGGTGTTCGCAAGGTGACACGGTTCTTCCCTGCTGGTGCTTTGGCGAAGATGGTCCACTGGGCAGGGTCGGCAATGACAGTGTTTGCAACACTCGCACGAACAGGCGCACCAACCTCACCGAACTTCACGGTGATGGATGAGATTAATTGCGGTGATCCCAAATCAAGAACGAGGCCAACACCACCCTTGCCGTCAGCATCAGCAGAGTTGTACTTGGCTGACTTCCATGATGTGGTCTTACTGGCGTCAATTGCATTCTTTGCAAGTGCATCACGTTCGCGACCAGTTATGCCATCTGCTTTCCCGTCACCATTGTCATCACCAAAAGGATCAAATGATGTGACGGATGTAATCGTGAGAATTTGCGGTGGCAGTTGGCTGATCGTCATTGATGGACTTGGTGTTGGCATTGCAACAACTACGGACTGATTCTGTGATGTTCCAGATCCAACAAACAGTTGTCGGTAGGCAACCACGCTAATGCCGATGCCAACGAGGACCGCAAGTGCTATCACTGCACGCAGACCCCAATACATGAACAAACTTGAGTCTCGAGCAATTGCAACAGGGTCCACGTGGTCGCGAATTTTGGTGAGTTCGGTGAGAAATTCATCGATGTTGCGGACCTTGGCTGTGCCGCGAGGTCTTTTTATTTCGATCATGGAACGACCGATGAGTACATTCAAAGGTGCTGGCACATCAGCGCGAACATCGGAAGGTGCTGCGATGTATTCCCCATGTCGAGGAGCGGCCGGAAGTTCGTCAGGATTATCGGGCGTATTCACCATGGTGGCGAAGAAGGGTGATTTTCCAGTCAGCAAGAAGTAGAGCAGGCCGCCGAGCGCATCAACATCGGAGCGAATCAAATCTTCATGTGGAGCGCCGAGTAACACTGCATCGATACTCATACCGATGATGCGAACTTCGGCAGCATCGGTCATCACCACACTCGATGGCAAAAGGCGCCCATGGCGAATCCGCAATTCATGCGCACGATGAAGTGTCTGCGCAACTTCCCAAACGATTCCAACGGCCTGATCAACATCAAGTGGTTGCCACTGTCGACTTTCCATAATTTGCGCAAGGGTGTGGCCTTGCACCCACTCATTGATGACTGCGATCAATGCGGGTTGAGTATCAGTGGCGGGAACTTCAATGACATCGAGCACGCGAATAAGTCGACGATCCTCAATCATGGCGCACGAGCGTGCTGCTTCACGTAGAGCCGCAGCGCGTGGATCGTCGGCAACGAGTGTGCGGATAACCACTTCGCGATCGAGGGTGAGGTCGTAACCACGCCAGTATGCGGCCGCTTGATCCGGCACGATTAAATGTTCAATGAGGCGATAACGATCCAAGGGACTACTCATGAACGGCGCAGCACTTTCTTCTTGACTAATGCAGTCGCAGCACGAAGTTCATGCACGCGTAACACGTATGCGGCGAGTAAATACGCCATAAGACCAATGGGTGCCATCACCATGACATCAACGACGACGCTTCCGCGACTTTCAAGTCCTGGGTTATATCCCTGCGAACCAAGCAGCCACCGCGTGAGATACATCGCGAACAACGCAATAAGAGCTGCAAAAAATATGCGAGCGAGCGCCCATGAGGTTGCCCCTGAGCGCATACCTCCCAGTTTGCGTGCGAGGAACCACCATGCAATCGCCATGCCAATCCAGTACGAAAGACCATAGGTCAACGCTAAGGAAGCTACTTGTTGCCCGCCGCCTTCAACCAGATTGAACAATGGAATAGCCATCACCATCCAGGCGATAGAGAAACCTACGGTGACAAAGAATGGTGTTTTGGTGTCTTCAAGTGCAAAGAACCCGCGAAGGATGACGTAGAAGAGCGTAAATGGCACCAGACCAATCATGAACACAGAAACAATGCGACCCATGATTGACGCTTGTTCTGGTGTGGCTGCTCCATAACCGAACAACAACACCGCAATATTGGCACCGAGCACGAACAAAATCGCAGTAATTGGAGCGATCACCGCGACGATGATGCGCATCGTTGAACTGACTTCTCGGCCAACGTCGTGCAAACGCCCTGAATGTGCCAATCGACTCAACGCCGGCAACATTGCAGTGATGATGGAAATTGTGATGACGCTGTGCGGCAACATGAACACGAGGTGCGCTTTTTGATATGTAGTTAAGCCCGCTGCCGTTTCACCCGCGTTCATGGCATTGACGTTTGCTTGCGCTGCCAATCTCGTCACGATGATGTTCGTGACCTGATTGACCACCACGAGTGCGATGGTCCACAGGGCTAAGGAACCGGCCTTACCGAGTCCATTTCCACGCCAGTCGAACCGCGGCTTGAATCTGTATCCGTGCTTAAACAGCACGGGGATCAAAATGATTGCTTGCGCGATAACACCCAAGGTGGTGCCGATGCCGAGAATCAGAATTTGATTATTCGTCAACATTCCATCTGAGGCAGCTGAGGTTCCTGCAACCACGATGAAAAGAACAAAGGTTGCAATGGCGATGATGTTGTTAGCAATTGGTGCAAACATCGGTAAACCGAAATGGCCACGTGAATTAAGGATCTGACTGAGCATCGTGTAGATGCCATAAAAGAAAATCTGAGGTAAACACAGTCGAGCAAATGCGACTGCCAAATCAAATTCCTGTTGCGGGTAGTCGGCTGGCGTATAGAGATCAACCAGGAGAGGAGCACACAACACCGCGATCACCGAGAACAGGAGCAGCGTGATGCCTACGAGGGTGAGAAGTCGGTCTGAGTAAGCATGTCCGCCGTCGGCATCGTCTTTCATATGGCGCACAAGTTGCGGAATAAAGACCGCATTAAGTGCGCCACCGATAATCAAGATGTACACGATGTTCGGTAATGAATTACCGAGTGAGTATGCATCCGAAACGAGATAAAAGCCCAGGGCAGCCGCGGCAGCGATATCGCGGCCGATGCCAGTGACTCGGGAAACCACAGTGCCAGTGGCCATGAGGGCACTGGCACGCATCATGGTTTTTGTGGTCTCACTCATCAGACTTCCTAGCCTGCAGGATTCTTCGAGTAATTCCCACCACCACGAAGATGGCGATTGCACCAAAAGCCGCGACGACTACCCAGCCGGCGGCCCGGGCGTAGGCCGTGGATCCGAGCACAATATTTGCTGGTGTTCCGTATGCCTGACCTTTAGGAGTCAGCATCTGCACCTTTGTAGGTAGCGGATCGCCGCCAACAATGCGGACGGGAATTTCCACACTGATTTTTTGGCCCGGTTCGATCACGATCCCAGTTTTTGGCATTGATTCAAGTCGTGAGCTTGGAACGCCAATTAATGACAGACCAACGTTGACCACACTGTCACTGTCATTAGCCAACGTGACCGGAACTTTGCCGGCATCACCAGAGAAGGTGATGGTTCCACTGCTAATGGGGCGAACTTGATCAATTTGAGTGTTGAGCTCAGCACTAATGGCATTGAGGAGTGCTGAGCCAGTGCCAGGTTCTGCTCGCCAAGCAGCTGATTGGGCTCTCAGTAAAGCCTCTGCGTAGGACTGGTTGACCGGCCCTGGTGTTTGCTGCACAGCAGTGAGTTGCCCAACCTTGTTTTGTACTGTCTTGAGGTGGGCTAAGTAGGCGCTCGTGAGTTCTGAGGAACCAGCGACATAGGGCAAACGATTACTTGAACCCCGTGGGGAATTGAGCAGGGATTCCAGCGTGGTGGGAATCATCCACGGAGCTGACTGGGTGCCACGCAGCACTGAGCGCAAGAAACTAGGCGATGGTGCCCAGCGCAGATCAGCAGGGGCAGCAACGATCGTGAGTGGCTTTGTGGAAAGGGCAGCTGGGCTATCAGCAATAGCGGCGCTTTCAGCCAGGAAGCGTTGTCGAGCCACGATGATTTCTGAGGCCGTGCGTTGCGGTAAGGCAATAGCGGCACTGATGCGCTCATCAATAAGCACTGCCGTGACATTGCCAAAGGTGGTTTCGTAATCAGCAACACCTTGACGAGGCACGTTGCGCTCACCTGCCATTGCAGAGGTTGAGAGCACTGCCGCTGTGGTGCCTGCGCTGGCGAGCAGGTTTGCGGTTTTTTGGTCGAGGCGTCCGTTGGGTGCCCAGTACATGCCACCAGGAATTGTTGATTTCATGAGTGCACTGGTGATTGGTTGTGCAACGGTCATTGCTCGCACCACATCTGAGCTCAGTGCATTCTTACGATCAGCGACTGCATCAATATCTGCGTAAGCAAGTGCATGCGCATTCGATGAGCTGATAGAACTGCGCAATTCATTGAGCCACAATGTTGCGTCAGTGCCCTTATTCCCGACAACGGTTTCGCCATCTTGAATAACTTGATAACCGCGGCTCACTGCATCAGCTGTTTGTAAAAGCGATGGATCAATCATCCAACTCAACGTCGAACTAAATTCCCGTCCGACGTCGACGAGATTGGTCAACCTACCGCCGGGTGAAAGAGCCGTGGGGGTCTGATTGTTGAGCAACACATTGGACGCTGTTCGCGCTGGGTAATCAGCAAGGGGCCACAACCACACCACTCCAATAGCGTGTGGAGATTTTTCTTCTGTGGGGTACCAAGGTAAAAACGTACGGAGGCTACCGACGGTATTGCCAGAATCAACAACATCGATCGCAAGTGCGTACACGCCTTGTCGATTGAATGAAAGTTGTTGGAATGGCAATGAAAAAGCGAAACTCATTTGAGCATTTGGCAAAACAGTGTTAGGTAATTTAAGGGAAGCAACCGTGCGTGTGGCAGCAGTTGGGGCATTGCTCTCAGCGTCAATACCTTGGCGACCAGCAATAGGTGTTGGCGACAACTTGAGATACACAATGGGACTACTCACGGTGCTGGTGGAACTGTTCACCACGCGACCAGTGATGCGTAAATTTTCGGTTGCAGTTGGAATTATGGGAAGGAAGGAATCTAAGACCACTTGGACATTCGCATCGGTCGCACGTGCGGGCAATGCGAATGCGATTGCTGCGCAAGTAATAACGAAACCGAGCAGTGCTCGCATGATGAGTGTTGCGCGCACCTAGTGATCCGACAATCGAGCCAATACATCGGCCACTTTGACCATAAGTTTGCGTTCATCTCCGTAGGCAAGCTTTGCTGCAACTTCTTCTAGTGGTACCCAAGCAACTTCAATCACTTCCCGGTCCTCATCACTGAGCTCGCCACCATGAGCATTCAAAATGAAATGGTGCACGGTTTTATGAATGCGTTTCTCATCAGCCATGAACCAAAAATCAATAGTCCCGAGAGGGGCAAGCACGGTACTTTCAATTCCCGTTTCTTCGCGAACCTCGCGAATTGCGGCGTCCTCGGCACTTTCCCCTGGTTCGACATGCCCCTTCGGCAGTGACCAGATTAATCGACCTCGGCGATCGTGGCGGGCGATAAGAGCCGCCTTCATGGGTTCCCCTGAGCGATCCAAAACCAAGCCGCCGGCACTGGTCTCCTCCACACGAGGGGAGCGAGGCGGGCGAGGGGACATATAGGTGAGATTAACTGAAAGCAGATTTCACTACGCTTCACCAGTGCCCACCTTCGACCCTGCGCTTGCTTCAGCCCAGTTGGCACCCATTCAAGGGCTGCTGACCGGGCTTGGTGAGCGGTTCAATGCAGCAGGATTTGAGATTTCCCTCGTGGGTGGCCCGGTTCGAGACGCCTTCCTGGGTCGCCTTGGCCAGGCCCCAGACCTTGATTTCACGACTAACGCCCGACCAGAGCAGATTTTGGCGCTGCTTGCTGGTTATGCCGAGACCACTTGGGATGTCGGAATTCGGTTCGGAACAGTGGGCGCCCGCATTGCCGGGCAGGAATGTGAAATTACGACCTATCGCAGTGAGCATTACGACCCGGATTCGCGAAAGCCGGAGGTCAATTTTGGCGATTCACTTCTAGGTGACCTTGGCCGCCGAGATTTCACGATCAATGCCATGGCCCTTCAACTACCCGCCATGACACTTGTCGATGAATACAACGGCATTACTGATCTGGCAGCCGGGATCATTCGCACCCCAAATTCACCGGAGATGTCGTTTACTGATGATCCATTGCGCATGATGCGAGCAGCGCGCTTTGCTGCGCAGTTGGATTTCGACATTGAGGCGCAGACACTCAAGGCAATGGTGCAGATGCATGAGCGCATCACCATCGTTTCGATTGAACGTTCCCAGGTGGAGTTCATGAAGATTGTGATGTCTGACAATCCTCGCCTGGGTCTCAAGCTGTTAGTTGATACCGGACTGTGTGACTACATCTTCCCTGAGTTGCCGGGCATGCGTCTGACCACGGATGAGCATTTGCAACACAAAGACGTGTACGAACACTCTCTCACCGTCCTAGATCAAGCAGTCATGATGGAAACCATGCACGAACCGATCAGTGGGCCAGATCCGGTTCTGCGATTGTCAGCTCTGTTCCATGACATTGGTAAACCACGCACTCGAAAATTTGATGATGGTCGTGTCTCCTTTCACCACCATGAAGTGGTTGGTGCACGCATGACGCGCAAACGCATGAAGGAAATGCGTTTCAGTAACGACATGATCGACGATGTTTCCAAGCTTGTGGAATTGCATCTGCGATTTCATGGGTATGGATCAGGTGACTGGACTGACGCCGCAGTGCGCCGCTATGTGCGCGATGCGGGCCCGCTCCTTGTTCGTTTACATAAGCTCACGCGTGCGGATTGCACCACACGTAACAAGAAACGCGCTGCCGCATTGCAACATACCTATGACATGTTGGAAGAGCGCATTGAAGCATTGCAAGCTGAAGAAGAACTCAATGCAATTCGCCCGGATCTTGATGGTGAAGCAATTATGCGATTGCTTGATATTCCAGCAGGTCCAGAAGTAGGGCAGGCATACCGTTTCTTGATGGAGTTGCGTCTAGATCGAGGTCCGTTGGATGAAGAGCAAGCAACCCAAGCGTTGCTTGCGTGGTGGAATGCCCGTTCTTAAAGAACGGTTTCTTCCACCACGATCGCTTCGGCATATACCTCTCGGTCAGGTGTGTTGCACGCTTCAATGATTGCGAACAGCAGTACACCGAGAGCGCCAAGCCAAATCACGCGCACCAAGGAAATCGTGTCGAATGCGGTGAGAACAAACAGCAACACCAGAGCCACGGCCCAACGAAGGAAGAGTGAGTAGCTGCGTACGAAGGTATTGATGCCGGTAGGGATCACAGTGCCGATCTGCTGAAGTCCATTGCACAAGTGCTGACGCACGATGGATGCTGGACGTGAACTTCCAGCGAGCCAACCGACAACAATTGCACCAATGCCAAGAAGAAGGATCGCTTGCAAACCGTTGACAAGGTAGGCAAAGAACGTGGTCCAGAAGGCACTGAGCGCTAAGCCCAGACCGGTCGTGCCAAGTTTTCCTTGCAACACAGTCTCGGTAGATGACATAGAGGCGAGAAGTACGACTGCCCAGATTGCCAAGACGACACCCAAAGTGAGCACTACACGTGGGCGTCGACGAGCGAGTGCAATTGAGAGAGCAAAGAGTGCAAACACGATCAAAGGCAGCCACTGGAGAATTGGTGCGGTGAATGCATAAATTGTTTGCACTTGACCGATGAGCGGTGTTTCAAACAGAACGATCTGGTTGCCAGTGTCTGGGATGGTGATATTTGCCGCTACAGAAAGTCCTGAAGCAACAACCTGTGCCTGAACTTCCTTCAACAGTTGTGTGGTGTCCAAAACTACCTGATCACCATTGCGCTGAATGATGCCTGCTGGCTTACCTTCCAACAGCAGCATCAAACTCTTCTGTGCCGCGGTGTTGGTCTTAATCCAGACTGTTTCGAAGGCCGAGGACGCAAGTACGCGATCAACAGCTTGACCAATGAGGTTGTCGACACCAGCCGAAATTGGTCCGATCAAGCGGTCGGCAATTGCTGGGTTCTGCACGAAGTTGCCGATGAAACCACCGACCAACTCTTCGGTGTTAACTTTTTCGAGCAGTACCTTGGTGACTTGCTGGCCAACTGCTTGTTGAATTGCTGGATCACCAGCGAGGGGACCAACAGTGTTGATGTATTGCTCTGCATCGGTAACGGTGCGGTGTCCCCAGTGACCCACGACGGCAACGGGTGTCAGCACTGTCGCGATGATGAAAATCAAAAGCGATGCAATTGAACGTGCACCCCAGCGACGACCCATGACTTACCCCTTTGCCTTATTCGTGGTGAAGAACCAACCGCCTGTAATGAAAAGCAAGATTCCTGCAGCGCTGATCATTGCAGGTGTTTGCCCACTTGGTGGTGCCCAGATGGCCATAACGGTGATGCCAATGACCAGACAGGCGTTCACAATCATGTCGAAGAGCGAGAAAACACGTCCGAGACGATCATCGGGAATGCCAATTTGAATCTCCGTATCGGCACAAACTTTGACGCACTGGCCAATGAAGCCAAAGAAAGCGGCACCGATGAGGAGCAATGGCATGGCGATGTTCATTGCGCCCAATAAAACAAAGAGTCCGCCCAAAAATCCACCGATGACGAGCACCCAAGATGACCAGCGAGTTGTCCCCCATTGACGGGTCGCAGCTGGTGTCGAGAATGCGCCGAGCAGTGCACCGAATGCGGCTGCGCCAGTGATGATCGCGAACTGACCCAGGGCGTCGTCTGCCTGTGCCGTGGTGTTGAAGGTGTGACGAACAAGGAGAAGCGCAACCACCGTCAACATGCCAAGTGCTACCCGATGCATCCCGACAACAGCAATCGCACGCCGCGGGCGCGGGTGGAACTTCAGTGCTCGCAGGCCGTCAACAAACCCGCGCAGTACACCGAGCAAAGAGTCAGAAGCGCGCTCCCCTGATGGACCAAGCGCAAAGGGAGCAATGCGCATGGCGATTAATGCTGAAAGAACAAAACCGATTGCAGCCAGAATCAAGATGAACTGACTACCCGCATCACCACCGCCAACCATTGACCGAAGTGCAACACCAGTACCAGCGCCTACCGCTGCAGCAATGGTTCCAGCGGTGGGAGTTAAGGCATTAGCAGTCACAAGATCGCGACCTTGTACAACATGCGGAAGTGATGCTGACAAACCTGCAAGCACAAATCGTCCGACGCCAAGGACGAGCAACACCGCGATGCCAAGAAGTGCGCCGTCGTTACTGGCAGAGATCAACCAAAGAATGGGAATGATGCCCAGTGCCTTGATGAAGTTGGCCTTCACCAAAACATTGCGACGTCGCCATCGATCAAGGAGAACCCCAGCGAAAGGTCCGATCACGGAATAGGGCAAGAGCAGGATTGCAAAGGCGAAAGCAACTTTGACCGCTGATGGTTGGCGTTCGGGTGAAAACAGCACGAATGTTGCAAGTGCTGCTTGCACGAGCCCGTCAGAAAATTGCCCAACTAATCGAACAGAAAACAATCGCCGAAAGTCGCGCCGAGCGAGCACCTCGCGTAAGGCGGAAAACTTCGTCACCTACATGAATGTAGTGCGCGCGATAGGCAAGCGAAAGGCCCGGCAGAAGTTCTGCCGGGCCTTTGCGTGAAAACAAATTTAGCTGTTGATCTTTCCTGAAATGAAATCTTCAACTGCTTGCTTTGCTTCTGAGTCGTTGTACTGCACAGGAGGTGACTTCATGAAGTAGCTCGATGCGGAAAGGATTGGGCCACCGATCTTGCGATCCATAGCGATCTTTGCTGCACGAACTGCGTCGATGATCACGCCTGCTGAGTTTGGTGAATCCCATACTTCGAGCTTGTACTCGAGGTTCAATGGCACGTCGCCGAATGCGCGACCTTCGAGGCGGATGAAGGCCCACTTGCGGTCGTTCAACCAAGCAACGTAGTCAGATGGTCCGATGTGCACGTTGTCTGCGCCCATGTCGTGGTTCATCTGTGAAGTTACTGACTGGGTCTTTGAAATCTTCTTTGATTCCAAGCGATCACGCTCAAGCATGTTCTTGAAGTCCATGTTGCCACCAACGTTGAGCTGGTAGGTGCGATCCAGAATCACGCCGCGATCCTGGAAGAGGTTTGCAAGCACGCGGTGGGTGATGGTTGCGCCAACCTGGCTCTTGATGTCATCGCCAACGATTGGCAGGCCTGCATCAACGAACTTCTGTGCCCATGCTGGCGTACCAGCGATGAAGACAGGAAGTGCGTTCACGAATCCACAGCCAGCGTCAATTGCACACTGTGCGTAGAAGCGTGCAGCATCTTCTGAACCCACTGGCAAGTAGCAGACAACAACGTCAACCTGTGCAGCCTTGAGGGCAGCAACAACGTCTACTTCTGGTGCGTCTGATTCAGTGATGGTCTCGCGGTAGTACTTGCCAAGACCATCAAGAGTGCGACCACGCTGAACGGTGACACCAGTTGTTGGTACATCGCAAATCTTGATGGTGTTGTTCTCAGATGCGCCAATGGCGTCAGCGAGATCAAGGCCAACCTTCTTTGAGTCGACGTCGAACGCAGCAACGAATTCAACGTCGCGAACGTGGTAATCGCCGAATTGCACGTGCATCAGACCTGGCACTGCGCCTGCTGGATCTGCGTCCTTGTAGTACTCAACACCCTGTACGAGTGAAGCTGCACAGTTGCCAACGCCAACGATGGCGACGCGAACTGATCCCATGGTTTTCTCCTTGTTTGTGTGTCAGGCCGTGCTTGATTGTTGAGCGACTTCTGCGTTTTTTCGCTCAGTGGAAATAAGTTCGTTGAGCCAGCGCACTTCATGTTCAGCTCGATCGAGTCCGTGGTTTTGTAACTCGAGTGTGTAGGCGTCAACACTTTCGCGTTGACGTTTCATGGATTCACGCAGCATTGCGACGCGCTCTTCCAAACGGGAGCGGCGACCTTCCAAGATGCGTACGCGTACGCGCGCTTCGGTGCGGCCAAAGAATGCAAGGTGTGCGGCAAAGCCTTCGTCTTCCCAGGCTTCGGGGCCGGCTTCGTTGACCCACTGCTCGAAGGCTTCCTTGCCATCACCAGTGAGGGCATAGACCACTCGGGCACGCTTGCCACTAAGCGCTGGAGCATTGCTCTCAATTGCTGGGGTGACGGTGACTTGAGTGATCAAACCGCGCTGCTCGATCCGGCGCAGGCATGGGTACAAGGAGCCAAAGCTCAGGGTACGAAAGGGGCCAAGCACGGTGTCTAGGCGCTTACGAAGTTCATAACCGTGGAGTGGACCCTCGCCGAGCATGCCAAGCACGGCAAATTCGAGAATGTCTGCCCGCTTGGTCATAACGGAAAGATATATCAAATCGATATATCGGAGCAAACTTATGGGGCGTGATTCGCCGCTTAGACTGTTCCCATGGCTGGCCCACGCAAATCTGCGATTCGCGGTTCGGTTGCGCGCGGGCAGTCCAGCAAACCTGCGAAAAACCAGCCGCTACCTCCTGCGGAGCCGGTCAAAGACCCAACGGCCCCTCGTTCCCCCATTGATTACGCCCTCCAGCGCCGAGCATCGCTGTATGCCTTCTTCAATGGCGGCATGCTGAGTAGCGAATTTTGTGATGCCGATCCCTATTTACTGAAGGCAGCCAAATTCCATGGGGAACCAGCTGGTCAAAAGTGCCCGGTCTGCCGGGATCCCGAATTCATGCACGTTACCTATGTCTATGGCGATCAACTAGGGCCCTATTCGGGTCGGGTTCGGCAAACTGAAGATCTTCCAGAACTTTCTCGAAGCTTCGGCGAGTTCAAGGTCTATGTCGTTGAGGTCTGTCAGCGTTGTCACTGGAACTTTCTGATCAAGACCTACGTCTTGGGAGATGGAGTCCCACGTCGTGCACCCCGCACGCCACGTGACCTCATTGAACTTGAAGGGAATGCGTGACCGACAGCGGTAATGGCCGCCGTCCTCCAAGTCGACCAAGTCGACCAACTGGCGGACGGCCCTCAGGTGCGCGTCCCCCCGCTCGACGTCCTGCCCAACGTCCTGCAGCTCGCCGCCCCAAGAAGAAGCAACGGCATTGGCTGCGTCGGATCATTTTCGCCGGCATCATCGTTGCGGTTCTTGGTGTAGTCGGATTCATCATTGCGTTGGCGTTGACCACAGTTCCATCGCCAAATGAACTTTCAACCACGCAAGCAACCATCGTGTATTACGCCGATGGCAAGAATGAAGTTGGTCGATTAGGTGACACCACTCGACGAAGTGTTCCACTGACATCTATTCCCGTGGTTACTCAGCACGCGATTCTTGCTGCCGAAGACCGTGACTTCTATATCCATGGCGGTATTTCACCAATTGGATTTATCCGTGCGCTGTTTAACAACGTCAGTGGTGGTTCAACCCAAGGTGGTTCCACCATCACGCAGCAGTATGCAAAGAACGCATTTTTAACGCAAGAACGTGCGTGGAGCCGCAAGATCAAAGAAGCACTGTTGTCGATAAAACTCGAAACCGTGTCATCTAAGGATCAAATTCTTGAGGATTACCTCAACACAATCTACTTCGGGCGAAATGCCTATGGCATTGATGCTGCTGCTCGAAATTATTTTGGCAAGCCCGTTGAAAACCTCAATTTGGGCCAAAGCGCGATGCTTGCAGCAATCATCAACTCACCAAACTTCTACTCAAACCCTGATAACAGTGAGCGCTTACGCGGCCGCTGGCAATACGTTTTGCAAGGCATGGTGGGTCAAGGATGGATCACGCAAGAAGAGGCTGATAGCGCTAAGTACCCGAATATCAATCGAGCCGTGAATACGAATCGACTTGGTGGACAAACCGGATACATGATGCAAGCAGTGAAAGACCAACTCTTAGGTCAAGGTTTCGATGAACAGGAAATCGAAAAAGGCGGACTTCGCATCATCACCACGCTAGATAAGCAAGCGCAGGATGCAGCAGTTGCCGCGGTCGAGGCACAAGGTCCCAAATCAAAGACCGCAGGATTGCGCATTGGTTTGGCATCAGTTCGCCCAGGCACCGGCGAAATTGTTGCGATGTATGGCGGTGAAGATTTCATCACCAGTCAGATCAATAACGCCACACGCCCCTTTGCTCAGGCCGGTTCAACTTTCAAACCCTTTGCTCTGGCTGCTGCAACGGAAAAGTATTACAACCTTCACACCATTTGGCCAGGCAATTCGCCAATCACAGTCAATGGATACACGCTGACTAACTACAGCGATAAGTCAT
This sequence comes from Candidatus Nanopelagicales bacterium, assembly GCA_028687755.1. Taxonomy (NCBI): domain Bacteria; kingdom Bacillati; phylum Actinomycetota; class Actinomycetes; order Candidatus Nanopelagicales; species Candidatus Nanopelagicales bacterium. Next base: position 88,197 of record JAQTZL010000006.1, on the reverse strand, counting down.
ACGGCCAAGTCTCATTACTTAAGGCAACGCTCAAGTCGATCAACTCTGCATATGTCACTCTCGAATCAGCTGTCGGTGTTGAGGCGGTAGCCGATGCTGCTGTACGGGCTGGAATTCCATCGACCACTCCCGGTTTGAACTTGGACAACCTTGATCTCACGTTCGTCTTGGGTACTGCTTCGCCTTCAGGCTTAAATATGGCTAACGCGTATGCAACTTTTGCGAACCAGGGCACACAATCAAGCACCTCGATTGTGAAGCAAGTGCTTGGTCAAAATGGTGGTTTGCTCTTCGAATACACGCCTACCCTTAACACTGCGTTTGATTCGCGTATTGCAAACACAGTGACCTATGCCCTGAATCAAAATGTTGAGCGCGGAACAGCATTTGCGGCCCGCGCCCTTGAGCGTCCCGCAGCCGCGAAAACAGGAACTACAGATGGCAATAAGAGTGCGTGGTTGGTGGGATACACACCTGAACTATCCACAGCAGTGTTGATGGCTAAAGAAATCAAGGGTTTACCAGTTTCACTTTCGGGAACCGGTGGTTTGAAAACCGTCACCGGTGGTTCATTCCCAACTGCGATCTGGACTGCGTACATGAAAGGTGCTCTGAAGAACGCGCCAGTTTCACAGTTCCCAGCGGCACCGGATTCCATTAATGATCGTTGGAATTGCGCCGACCTAACCGCAAGTAATGGCGGCACACCACCATTGGGTTGCCCGAATGCCAGTGCGATGGAGTTTGCTCCGGGAACCGATGAAGCGGGTAACCCGGATGCAGTCACGATTCCTGGATCCACCACCGTGATTCCAAATCTTCCCAAGGGAGATGGTGCGCCAGTTGTGGGTGGAAAACCAGGTAAGGCAACGAAAACACCAACGCCTACTCCGACTCCTACAAAGACAAAAAAAACGCCAGTACAAAGTGGCGGTGACGGTGCGCCAGGGCGAGCCGGATAAATGAGCGCTGTTGTTCCCACACATGACGATCCGCTGATTGCTGCAAATGCCGAGTTGATTGGTGGCCCACTGGGCAAATTCGCCAATGGCAATCGATGGTTGTCACCACTGCGTGTGGTGCTGATCCTCACGGCACTTGGCTACGCCGTCGGCTATTGGCTCGATAGTGCTTGTCGGAACACCAGTTGGGCTTCACCCCAACGCTATGAGCATCTTTGCTACACCGATATTCATCCATTCTTTTCACTCAAGGGTTTTGCCGACGGAGTCTTTCCGTACATCGGAAATGCCAAACCTGAGCAACTACTGGATTCGCCAGTGCTTGTCGGGCTCTTGATGGAACTAGCAGCGCGAATAACTTCAATGCTCAATGGCATTTGGCCAGTTGATGATCAAGGTGTCACGTTCGTTGATGTCACAGTCGTGTTGTTGTTTCTTGTTCTTGTCACCGTTGTCGTCTCGACAGTGAAGACAGTTGCCAATCGCCCGTGGGATTCGGCGATGATTGCACTCGCTCCCATGATGATCCTCGCTGCAACGATCAGTTGGGATCTCTTGGCAATTGCCTTTGTTTCATTGGCTTTCTGGGCACAGAGCAAGAACAAGAATCTTGCGACGGGAATCTTCCTTGGATTGGCATTATGTAGCGCGAACTATCCAATCGCAGTCGTGATTGCCTTCATTGTGTTTGCTGTGCGCACGAAGGAATGGAAAAAGACCACGAATCTTGTTGGCGTTGTTGCAATCACATGGTTGATCATCAATGTGCCGTTTGCACTTGCACATTACGACGGATGGGTCGTGATGTATCGCAGAGTGTTGGATTCTGGTGCAGAGCTTGGCTCAGCTTGGTATGCCCTCACTCAGATCGGTGGTCCAACACTGAGCACGCCAATGCTCAACGCCATGAGTCTGTTGCTTTTCGTAGCAGCCGTTGCGGCAATTACTGCCATCGTTATTCGGGCTCCGCGCCAGCCGCGTTTAGCGCAGGTGGCGTTCCTTGTTGTAGCCGCATTTGCGTTAACTGCCAAGGGTTTCTCACCCCAGTTCAGTTTGTGGTTAATTCCCTTAGCAGTGCTCGCTCGCCCGCGTTGGCGAGATTTCCTCATTTGGCAGGCATGTGAAGTCACGTATTTCATTGCGGTGTGGTGGTTCTTAGCCGGCTACAACGTTGAAGGGGCCAAGGGGCTCACTCCAGAGTGGTACGCGGTTGCAACGGTCGTGCAGATTGTTGGCACGTTGTATTTTGCCTATCGCGTAATTGAAGACATCAATGCTCCAGCGCAAGATCCCGTACGGACGCCTACTCCAGACCAAGCACAGCATCAAAGCGCGATGTTGTAAATCGCACATCCGCGGGCAAGCGGTCACCAATTCTTGGCACGACAACTCCGCGAGGCAACCAGATCATTGAATGATGTTGATGTGGCGGTTCAGCAAACCAGCGTTGCTTGCCTTCCCAAGTAAATGGCGAGAGTGCTCGGCCGGCTGCATCAAGTGCGCCCGTGCCGGCAGTGACCACGCGCTGACGAAGTGAGGATGCAGGAGTTGGTGCAGATAAGCCAATCCCGTGCGCAGTTCCACCGGACACCACAACTAACGTGCCGCCGTTGGGGCCGCTGCGTTGACGGTAACCCACATGAACGCCATCACTTAATGGGTGAACCGCAAGCACTGAACCTTGAGGAGTCAGTGCTCCGCGATCGCCCAGCCACACGCGAGTACCTATGCGTGCGTGAATCACCGTCTCACCGATGAATTCGCGGACAGTACTGAATTCATCATCGTCGAGATGTGAAAGCCACAGGGATGACTCAACCTTGAGATTCGATGAAGAGATTTCTGCTTGCCAGATGCCATTCCAACGCAAGACTTCGCGAACGCGCGCTGTTCCAAAGCCACCGGGTTCCGATGCGGGTTGTTCAAGAGGCAAATGCAACGCGAGGCCAAGTACGACAAGTCGACCCGCATTGATCGATGACGCCACTGTGTTATCGGCGAGCACGCGCATTAATTCTGATTCCGAAAACCCAAATCGATGCATCGAGGTCTGGCCCTCAAGAATGACTCGAACCGAACCAGATCCTGAAAGTAAGGATTCCAACCCCGCCATCGACGAGATGGTGCGAATGATGCGGTTGCTATCCCACCGCTTAGCGATGTTCCACCAGGTGTTGGATGCGGCTTGATCGCGTGGATCGAAGGGCTCAAGCACGATCACATCAGCAAGGCACGAAGCAAGAACTTCCTCGAGCTCAAAGACAGTGCCGACGGCAACAATGGTTCCAGGAAGTGAGTCTGCAACGCGTGCGAGCCGAGCTTGGCCAAGGCCATAACCATTGCCCTTGATGACGGGAACGATCGGTGAACCTGTCACAGACTCAACAGTCGAAGCAACGGTGTTCACATGATTACGCCAGCGGTCTGCATCAACATTGAGTACGAATGACATGACCTACTCCTTCCTGCAACCGAACATTGTGATTACCCACGTCGTGCTTGGTACAGACCGTAACCCTTGGCCCAAACATTGCGCAGGATGTAATCCCATTCACCAAGGTACTCCTGGGCAAATCCGCCGGTACCCACCTTGAATTGCACGAGTCCAAATAAGTGATCATCTGGATTCAAGGTGTCGGCGATACCGCGTAGGTCATAGATAGAACACCCGGATGCATGTGCCAACGTGATCATGTCCCATTGCAAGGCATTCGACGGGCGAACATCGCGATCAGCAGTTGTTGATGCGCCATAGGAATACCAAGCATGTGTGCCTACGCGCACCATCAGGGTTGCGGCAGCGACATGACCTTCATAGTGAGCAAGGTGCAAGGTGAGTCGACCTTCGTGCGCGCCATTAAGTTCATCCCACATTTTTTCGAAGTAGGAAAGTGCCCGTGGAGTAAAGCGATCGCGGGCTGCTGTTTCAACATACACACGATGGAAGTCGGCAAGATCAGCTCGAGTTCCAGCTGAGACAACAACTCCGGCCTTTTCGGCTTTACGAATGTTGCGACGCCACAATTGATTAAATCCAGCGAACACATCATCAAGAGTTCGATTTGCAAGATCAATTTGAAAGACATAACGAGGTTGTACGTCACCAAAACCCGCGCCACTTGAGGTTTCTTGAATCCAACCACGTGAATTCAGTTGCACGGAAAGGTGTTGTGCGTCAACGCTATGCCAGTCGGCAATCACATCGTGAAGATGTGCCGGTGGTACAGCAACATCCTCGCGCCACTGCGCCATTGCGTTCTTAATTGAATCTGCTTGCCAGCGTCGAGTGGCAACTGGTGGGCCCATCTTTACTTGGAATGCACCGCGGCCTCGACAGTGATCAAGCATTGGTGCGAGCCAGTCATTCAACGGAATTGTTGGATGAGCCGTGGTTAACCAATCAATGTCTGGACCTTCGGGCAAATACGCCAATGAACGAGAAGGAATTTTCGGAACTGGGCGATACAAGACCAACCCAGCACCAACAAGTTCAGAACCTAAAAACCACCCCAAGGATTCTGATTTCCAACCAACTTTGACTTTGCCCCATTCGGGCAATTGCAGAAATGACACTGATGGGCGGGAATCAATCCAAGAGCGATGTTGATCAGCTGTGATAGCTCGAACAGTTAACTTCACGGCAGATTCACATCAATCACTACGGGTGCATGATCAGATGCACCTTTGCCTTTGCGTTCTTCACGATCGACATAGCAATCAGAAACCGCCGATACAAAAGATGAGTTGCCGTAAACCAAGTCAATGCGCATGCCCCACCCGCGACCAAAGGCTGCCTGGCGGTAATCCCAGAAGGTGTAAGGCTCGCCCTTCAATGCGCGGGGCATCACTTCAGAAAGTCCAACGCCCTCAAGCGCAGTTACTGCTTCGCGTTCTGCGGGAGTGACGTGCGTGCTGCCCTCGAATTTTGAAACATCCCACACATCGGCATCAGTTGGCGCAACGTTGTAGTCGCCGATGATTGTGTAGGGAAGATTTGGATTTGCAGCAAGTTCAGTTTCGGCTGTGGCGCGAAGTGCAGCGAACCAATCAAGTTTGTATGAGTAATGGTCGTGATCAATCTCGCGACCATTTGGTACGTACACACTCCAGACTCGAACACCTCCGCACGTTGCACCAATTGCGCGCGGCTCGTCAGCGTCTTCGAATTGAGGTTGCCCATTCAGGCCACGGGTGACATCTGTGATGCCGACCTTGGAAAGTAGGGCTACGCCATTCCAGCGGCCGGTGCCTAAAGCTTCGACCTCGTAGCCCAGGGCTTGCACCGCCATATAGGGGAACGCTTCTGTTGTGCACTTGAGTTCTTGTAGAGCTAAGACATCTGGCTGATTGAGTTCAAGCCAGGCAAGCAACCGTTCCAGGCGTGCGCCGACAGAGTTGACGTTCCAGGTAGCGATGCGCACGGGCTAAGACTACGGGCCAACCGCCATTCCGAGTTCTTCGCAGGCCGCACGCATCTGCTTGTCGAGGGTGAGCACCAGATCGGCGCTCACTGTGAATGCGGTGGCCACATGAATGGCATCGAGCGCAGTGAGATACCGATAGGGGACATCAGCGGCGTTTTGAAAAACTGGCTCTTTCAGGTCGACGAGGGTGACTTGACCAAGGGCAGACTCAACTTGCAGGGGTTGTCTCATGCCTGCGACGCGTCGCATTGTTCGTTCAACTTCAACTTGAGTGATTTGCGAACTCAAGAGTTCGGCATTTTCAAGTAATAATTGTTCGAGGCGAGATTCAATGTCTGCACTATCTGGTTCGTTCAGCACGCGTTTCAACAAAATATTGGCATCGCAGTAGACCCTCATAAGTCTCGCCACCTTCTACCTTCAGCAATAAGGGATTCGCTGGTGACACCTGGCGGCAATTGAAGTTTTGGAGCAGCCATAGCTTCCGGAGAGGCTTTCTTGCCTGGCGTGAGCATGTGTCGAATCTCAGGAGGGAAGGCCCGCAATTTGTAATTGCGGATGTAATCGGCAATCGCTTCTCGAATCAGGTCTTGCTGAGAGCGACCGGTTTCCTCGGCGAGGTCCCGAAGCTCTCCAGCAAGTTCGTCATTCATGCGCACATTCACGGCCATAGTGAAACGGTACCGATTTCGGTACCACATGGGCAAGGTCGTCGTCATTTCCTCACGATGGCTGAAGGAGAACCCCTAAGCCAGCCAGATTTGAGATCTGTGGATGGAATCCCTATATATAGCGGTCTGTGGACAACAAGCGTCCGAGGAATCGCGCTTTTGGCTCTGGCCCCAAAGTCGGCTAACCTTTCAAGGTCCTGTTGACCGAAGAAGTGCGTTTTCTTCAACTGGCAGGCACGCAAGAACCCTCCTGCCGGGGAACGTCCCCGGCCGATTGAGTCCAAAGGAGGTGGGTTTCTTATGCGTCATTACGAGGTCATGGTCATTCTCGATCCAGATCTAGAAGAAAAGACTGTTGCTCCCAGCCTGGAAACGTTTCTGAACGTTGTTCGCGCTGACGGTGGCGAAGTCACCAAGGTTGATATTTGGGGCCGTCGTCGCATGGCTTACGAAATCAATAAGAAGGCAGACGGCATCTACGCCGTGTTGGAGATGACCGCAACTCCTGCCGCTGTTGCAGAACTGGATCGTCAGCTTTCGCTGAACGAAGCAGTGATGCGCACCAAGGTTCTGCGTCCAGAGATCGTTAAGTAATGGCCGCCGGGGATATCGCAGTAACGGTTATTGGCAATTTGACCAATGATCCAGAATTGCGATTCACGCCAAGTGGTGCAGCAGTGGCTTCGTTCACTGTTGCTTCTTCTTCGCGTGTCCTCGATCGCACCACCAACGAATGGAAAGACGGCGAGACCGTCTTCATGCGTTGCAGTGTGTGGCGTCAATACGCAGAGAACGTTGCCGAATCTCTCACTAAGGGAACACGCGTCATCGTTTCTGGTCGTTTGAAGCAGCGCTCATATGAAACGCGTGAAGGTGAAAAGCGTCAGGTGATGGAAGTTGAGGTCGACGATGTCGGCCCAGCACTTCGCTACGCAACCGCCAAGGTCAATCGCGTTCAGCGTCAAGGTGGATTCGACGGTGGCAGCAATGCCGGCGCCGGTGCACCAGCAGACGATCCATGGGCAAGCGGCCCATCAGGTGGCGCAACGTTTGACGAGCCACCTTTCTAATCCAGCAATAACTGACTTCACAGGAGTAAGTAGACATGGCACCACGCGAGAATGATCGTGATAACAAAAAGCGCGCAGCAATGCGCGGCAAGGATGACAAACTTCCAAAGCGCAAGGACTGCATGTTCTGCCGCGGCGAAGTAAAGGTCATCGACTACAAGGACACGAACTTGCTTCGTAAGTTCATCTCAGATCGCGGGAAGATCCGCGCTCGTCGTGTAACTGGTACCTGCACGCAGCACCAGCGCGACATTGCAAACGCAGTGAAGAATGCCCGCGAAGTGGCACTTCTTCCTTACACCTCAACAGCACGCTAAGGAACCCATCATGAAGCTGATTTTGACTCAAGAAGTTTCAGGCCTTGGCATTGCTGGCGACATCGTCACAGTCAAGGATGGTTACGCACGTAACTTCCTGATGCCACGTGGACTAGGCATTGCCTGGACCCGCGGTGGAGAAAAGCAGGTCACCCAGATCAAGCGCGCCCGTAAGGTCCGCGAGATCCGCGACACTGCTCACGCGAACGAAGTGAAGCAGGCCATTGAAGCGCTCAAGGTTCGCCTTGAAGCTAAGGCCGGCGACACCGGACGCCTCTTCGGTTCCATCACCTCAGCAGATATTGCTGATGCAGTGAAGGCAGCCGGCGGCCCAGTAGTCGACAAGCGCAAGGTCACCATCGCAGGTCACGTCAAGACCGTTGGTAAGTACAACGCGACGATCGTGGTTCACGAAGGTATCTCCGCGAAGTTGAACTTTGAGGTTGTTGCTGGTTAATCCTCACCAAACAACATAAAAGGGGGCGTTCCTTAGGGAACGCCCCCTTTTGTTTGTCCACTAATGGATGGCGAACTTGGCTCCACCGTCGCTACAGTTTCTGAACTTAGTCAAACAGGAGGTTTCAAATGTCTTTCGGTGATTCCATCAAATACTGTTTTGGAAACTACGCAAACTTCAACGGGCGCGCTGGTCGCCCGCAGTTCTGGTATTTCATCGTATTCACCTGGGTCGTGGGTGTGATCCTGAATGTAATTGACGCAGTCGCGTTCAGTAACTCAAGCATCGGCGTTCTCTCAACAATTTGGGCGATCGCAGTTGTGATCCCACACTTGGCTGTCGGCTCACGTCGACTCCACGACACAGGAAAATCGGGATGGATGCAGCTGCTGCTGTTGATTCCTTGCATTGGAGTCATCATCTTGATCATCTTCTGGGCGATGCCTACATCAATTGCAGCAAACAACTACGGTTCAGAAACCGTTTAAGTTTTTCACTAACGAGAGAGATTCATCATGGGTTTTGGTCAAGCAGTTGCGTATTGCTTCAAGAATTACGCGAATTTCAATGGTCGAGCAGGTCGTTCGGAATTCTGGTTCTTCTTTCTATTCAACTTGATTATTGTGGCTTTGCCGTCAGGTTTAGGGGCAGGATTAGTTGTTGCAGGCACAACAGTTTCTGATGATGGCACTGCTACCGACATGAGCGCGGTTGGTGTCTTTGGCTTGATTCTGATTCTGTTTGCAATCTTGGTTGCAATAGCGCTGTTCATTCCGAATCTTGCTGTTGGATGCCGCCGCCTGCATGACCGCGGCACCTCAGGCTGGTTGCAGTTGTTACAGCTTGTGCCATGTGGATCAATCGTGTTGTTGATTTTTTGGTTGCTCGAAAGCCAGGGTCCAAACGCTTATGGCGAAGGTCCAGCTCGGGCATAACAAATACGAAAGTTCAGGGGCGTTGCGAAAGCAGCGCCCCATTCTTTTGCCTAATTCAAACGCTGTGCAAGCTCGGCGACAAGAGCGTCCGCAGCGTCTTCAATCATGCGCAGCACTTCAACGAAACTTTCATCCCCGCCGTAATACGGATCAGGCACATCGAGATCACTACTTGGATGCGCGTGGTGAGCAAGGTTTGGGTCAAATGATCGGAACATGCGCAGTTGCGTTTCGGTGCCTGCTTCGTCCAGCATCACTTGAAGATTCTTGAAGTTTTCGGTGTCCATAGCTAAGGCCAGATCGATCTGGTCAAACCAACTCGCATTAATCTGGCGCGCCTGATGATCGAGTTCGTAGCCAAAGTTGGTCATCGTTGCAGCAGCACGTGGGTCAGCCGGATAGCCAATATGCCAATCCCCCGTACCGGCAGAATCCACGGTGACCTTGTTACTGAGCCCTGCTTTTTGGATCCGATCGCGTAGAACGGCCTCCCCGATAGGAGAGCGGCAAATATTGCCCAGGCAGACGACAGTAATACGAAATTCCGACACGCAGGTGAGCGTAACGCGCAGGTGGAAAGTATTTTTTGTCCACAGGTTAACGACCGGATTTTTGTCCCCTACATGAGGGAAATGTCCGAAAAATATCTTGGTTATCCCCAGCTCATCCCCAGCCCATGCCCAAGATCCTGCGGAGTGTTCCCCAGCTCATCCACAGGTTTATCCACAGGTGAAATAGACATAGGGCTCAGGGCTTTCTATGGTGCGTCAGACCCTTGGGGTAGAACGTCTATATATATGGAAGGGGTGCACGGATGAGCGTTACTGAATTGCCAATGTCGCATCAGCCCGATCGCACTCCACCCCAAGATATTGCCGCGGAGCAATCAGTTCTCGGTGCAATGTTGCTTTCCAAAGATGCCATCGCTGATGTTGTCGAGCAGATTCGCGAAAACGATTTCTACCGCCCCGCGCACCAGAGCATTTACGGAGTTGTCCTTGATCTTTACGGCCGCGGGGAGCCTGCTGATGCGGTCACGGTTGCCGCCGAACTCACCAAGCTTGGTGACCTTGCTCGTGTAGGTGGCGCTGCCTACCTGCACACCTTGGTCTCAATGGTTCCAACCGCAGCCAACGCTTCCTATTACGGCCGTATTGTTCGTGAGCAAGCCGTGCTGCGTCGCTTGGTAGAAGCAGGCACGCGCATTGTTCACATGGGTTACACCGGTACCGGCGATGTCGACGACATGGTTGATCGCGCGCAGGCCGAGGTTTATGAAGTAACAGAACGTCGCACGAGTGAGGATTACGCGCCACTCAAGGACATCATGAGTGATGCACTCAATGAGATTGAGGCAATCTCAAATCGCGGTGGCGAAATGATTGGTGTTCCTACGGGCTTCACCGATCTTGATTCACTCACCAATGGTTTGCATCCAGGTCAGTTAATCATCCTTGCTGCACGTCCAGCCATTGGTAAATCAACTCTTGGCCTTGATATTTGCCGAGCAGCATCAATTAAGCATGGTCTTACTTCTTGCATCTTTTCTTTGGAAATGAGCCGCAACGAAATCGTGATGCGCTTACTTTCAGCTGAAGCACAGGTTCCGTTGCATCACATGCGCGCCGGCACAATGAGCGACAGCGACTGGACAAAGCTCGCAGCGAAAATGGGCACGGTGAGTGAAGCCCCGCTCTTTATTGACGATTCACCAAACATGACGCTCATGGAAATTCGCGCAAAGTGCCGTCGCCTGAAGCAACGTCATGATCTTCGTCTTGTCGTCGTCGACTACTTGCAGTTGATGACTTCTGGCAAGAAGGTAGAAAGCCGTCAGCAGGAAGTTTCTGAGTTCTCACGCTCGTTGAAGTTGCTTGCCAAGGAACTTGAAGTTCCGGTCATCGCGATTGCGCAGCTCAACCGTGGCCCAGAACAACGCACTGACAAGAAGCCAATGCTTTCTGACCTTCGTGAATCCGGCTCCTTGGAACAGGATGCCGACATGGTGATCCTGCTCAGCCGTGAAGATGCTTACGAGCGTGAATCACCACGCGCTGGTGAAGCTGACTTCATCGTGGCAAAGCATCGCAACGGGCCAACAGCAACGGTGACTGTTGCGTTCCAGGGGCACTATTCGCGTTTCGTGGATATGGCGCAGGTCTAGTCACGTCAGTGATTCCTCAAGAACTGTTCACAGTCGCAGCGATTGTTGATGCCTGTTCGCGCTTGAGTGCACCTCGTAGCCCGCTGTATTACTTCCACAATCCTGAAGTGGTGATTCCTTCCGCGCTTGTTGTTCCAGTTGTTGAAGTTGACGGTTTGGCTTCTCTTGTGCTCACCAAACGCCCAGCGACCATGAAGAATCACGCTGGCGATTGGGTATTTCCCGGTGGCCGTATCGATGAGGCTATCGACATTGACCCCAAGGCTGCAGCGTTGCGCGAACTCGAAGAAGAACTTGGAATTCCCAGTACTTCTGCGCACATCATCGGAGAAATGGACATGCGTGGCCCAACACTCCAGGGTCACACGATCAATGTGTTTGTGGCAGTCGTGGATTCGATCACTTCAATTCATGCAGATCCATATGAAGTGTCAGAAGTTGCCGTTGTTTCACTTGCGGCCCTGGCTCATCCCTCATGTCATTACACATCGAACAAAGTCCCATATGGCTATGGAACAAATGCTGATGAAGGCGAACCACACGAGGTCCCGTTCCAGATGTATTTCTTCGCATTTGAACAAGATCAACTTATCTGGGGAACGCAGGGTGAGATTCTCTGGGATTTACTGGCGTGCGTATTGGGTGACCGTCAAACAATCGCCGAGATTCGAACCTAGCTATTGCTCGTCACCACGCGAAATAGTCGCTTCAAGTGCCTTCGTAGCAATCAGTGGTGCATGCACATGGGTTTCATAGATCACTGCGCGACGATCCTTCGTGGTGTCCCAAGCACATACGCCACCAATGGAAAGCTTTCCATCATCTGTGATGTGTTGTGATCGCGGAATGAAAGTTCCGCTCACTTCCGTGAGTTCGCCGAGTGAATTATGAACCTTGATGCATATAGGCATTGTTGGCGTAGTTGTGGTTGTTGCGGGAACGATGATGCGTGCCCCTGCTTCATGCAGGTCAACAATTTGTGCAAGGTCGGAGCCAAGCATTCCCTGCAGGTTCACTGGGAAACGCCATAGCAAACGATATTGACGACGCTTCGTGAAACGATAAATAGTTCGAGCCAGTGTGGTGATTTCCCAGAGTGCGAAGAAAGCGATCACCACCATGACGTTTTGTTCAATTTTCGGCAAGTACCAAGTGCCAGTCGTTGCACCAATGATTTGAACTGCAATGCGCACAAGCAGTGAAAGCAGGGTGATGCTTAACATGATTGTTGGCAGCTTGAGCAATTGGAGAGCGGTGACACCGCCTTCATCCACACCCTCTTTAGGCGTCACTTTGAAAGACGACTTCTTTTTCGTGATGAGCACTAACCATGCATTGAGATATGGCCTTGCGGTGACCCAGGTGTTGAGGTCGCCTTCCATTGGCCGTTGATTACCGCGTGACATGCCCCAGGCTGCAGCAAAAGCAAACATGGTCCACACGGCCCAAGCGATCATCATCGAATACGGAATTTGACCAACAGGTAAGAGTGCAGTCCACAAGGTGAGGATCATGAGCACAGCAAAGATCATGCGTTGAATCGGCATGATGTAGTAGAAGAGATTTCCCAAATACGCCAAACGTGTACGAAGGCGCCAACCAGGCGCCCGCAGCGGGCTGTTGTCTAGGAAAAGAACACGCAATGTTCCTCGAGCCCATCGATCACGCTGAAGCAGATACGCGGCCAAGTTATGCGGGGCCAAACCTTGCAGCAGGTGTTCGTGGTGGTACTTGATTGTGTAGCCGGCACGCTGAAGCACAAGGGTGGTTTCAAGATCTTCAGTAATCGTGCGCGTGGCAACACCACCAATTGACTTCAGTGCTGCCGTGCGAATAACCGCACCTGAGCCGCACCAAAACACAGCATCGAGGTGCTCACGTCCGGGCAAGAGCACTTCAAAAAACAATCCCTGTTCATGATTTTCTGCAGATGAGTGCTGCGCACTGTCACGATTACGGAAGAAGTGCGGGGACTGCACTAACGCAACCTTCGGATCAGCGAAGTAGCCCGTCATTGCTTCCAAAATATTTGGCGCTGGCACGTGATCGGCGTCAAGAGCAAGAATGAGTTCACCCTGGAGTAGTGGCAGTGCATGATTGATATTGCCGGCCTTAGCCCCGGAGTTGCCATCGCGAGTGACGTATTGAAAACCAAAGGATTCAGCTAACTCCCGTACCCATGGTCGTTTTCCGTCATCGAGAATCCAAACCGTGACATCACCACGAATTTCAGCGCAACCCACCATGGTTGCTTCCAACACGTTTGGGCCTTCGTCGTACGTGGGTACCAAGACATCGACAGGCACACGAAGAGGGGGTTTGCGTTTCGAAGGAAGGACGCGCCAAGTTTCGTGTGCATGGAGGATGAGGCCAAGCCAACCAAATATTTCGGCACCGATCAGCAACCAAAACATCCACATGGCTGCACCGGTTTGGGAGCCAACGAGGCGCCAAGTGAGGTAACCAAACCCAGTTAGAATCGCCAGAAGGGCGAGGATATGAACTTGCCTTGCTGGCCAGTGGGTATGAACAAGCGGGTCAAAAACCGGGAGTTCATCTAATGGCTTGTGCACATGCACCCTGATCCGTTGAATTTTTAAGGTAAAGAAAATTCTACACTTCTTTGAATCCCCTAGGCTTCCCACGAATCAAGTTGAGGAGCAAGTATGAGTCGTTGGGCTATTCGGCACCCGTTGATCGCACTCATTGCATGGGTGGCGGTGCTCATCGGATTAGTGGGTGCCTCGGCCGCTCTCAAACCCTCATACAACAACAGTTTTGCTCTGCCAGGTTCGCAATCGCAGATCGCACAAGACCTCCTTCAGGAATTGCCGGCCTCAGCTGAGCCCAACGTCACGATGCAAATGGTGTGGTCACCCACAAGCGGCACTGTTGAGACTGCTGCAGTCCGCAAATCGATCGACCCCCTGATGGACAATCTCTCCACCTTTGATGGCGTGCAATGTGTTATTGGCCCTTACGAAAAGAACTATGGGAAGAAGTGCCCAGCAGCTAGCCCGCGTGATCTTTCCGCTGCAATCGTCGCAGCCGTCACGAAGAAACTTGGAATCACTGAGAAACAACTTGCGCAACTCCTCGCCGCGATCCCCAAGCTGTATCCAATTGCTGAGGCAAATGGTGACGATCTGGCAAAGATCGCAACAACCCTTGCTTGGCTCGCGAAAGCGGATGCAACTCAGTGGGCAGCGATTGCGAAGGCCCTACCTGGGGATGTTGCGAAATTGCGCCAAGCAGTGGACGCTGCAAACGAAATTTGGAACACATACGTGCCAGCTGGTCAAGCAGCAATCAATGCCACGAGCCCAATTTCCAAAGACAAGACAGTTGCGTATGCGACGGTCACTTTCGATGGCACCGCGCCGGGTGTTGTTGAAGCAACCGACATTCAAAATTTGATTCTTGATGCGAACACTCCTGCACTCACCATTGGTGCAAGTGGAAGTGCCTTGGCAGCTGCGGGTGGAACTCCTGATTCAAGTGAAGCCATTGGCTTACTTGTCGCCATTATTATTTTGCTCATTGCCTTCGGTTCGTTGATTGCTGCGGGTCTTCCTATTGTTGTTGCCCTGACAGGGCTTGTAGGTGGCCTGTTGCTCGTTGGCGTCGCAAGCAATGTGTTGAACATTGCATCATTTGCACCGACACTGGCAATGATGATCGGACTGGGCGTTGGTATCGACTACGCGTTGTTCATCATGAATCGTTACAAGCAAGGGCTTGATGAGCTTGAGCCAAAAGAAGCAGCGATAAAGGCAGTTTCAACAGCGGGCCGAGCTGTGTTGTTTGCGGGATCCACTGTGATCGTTGCGCTCCTAGGCATGTTTGTGCTTGGCATCTCGTTCTTCAATGGTCTAGCAGTTGCGGCTGCTGCCACCGTATTAATGGTGATGCTTTCTGCGCTATGGATGTTGCCAGCGCTGTTGTCGCTGCTTGGTCACAAGGCCATGGGCATTCGGATGCCGTGGGCTCGCCATCCCAAAGTGGTTGATCTTGATGAAAGCAAGTGGTCAAAGTACGGTGCTTTACTGCAACGCAAACCATTGATTCCAGCGGTGTTGTCTCTGGTGTTCATTGGCGTTCTGGCCGCTCCGGCACTTTCATTGCAGTTAGGTTTTCCGGATAACGGAACACAACCGCCAGGATCATTACTGCGCAATAGTTTTGATTTGATGTCAAAGGGCTATGGAGCGGGATCCGGAGGTGAATTCTTCGTCGCGGTAAAACTTAAGACTCCGCGTGACATTGCTGAGTTGAGCACTGTTGTCAAAGCTTTGGAAGAAACACCTGGAGTTGCCAGCACGCTTCCGAATTCAAAGTTTGTGATCTTGCTGAAGGGAAGTAAGTCAGCATTCAGCCCGGATGGAACGATCACTTCAGTGCTTGTTCAGCCAACAACTGACCCGCAAGCTGAAGCAACGGCCGAAACTCTGGACCGAATTCGAGAGGTCACTGCACCAAAGGTTGCTGATTCCGCAACGATTTACGTCGGCGGAACTCAGGCGGTTTCGACTGACTTCACTTCTATGCTGCAAAGCAAACTGCCGCTGTTCTTATTGCTCGTTATTGGGCTTGGCTTCGTCGCGCTCATGATGCTGTTTCACTCACTCGTTATTCCGCTCACTGCAGCAGTCACGAGCCTGGTTAGTTTCGCGGGTGCGTTAGGTATCACTGTCGCGGTCTTCCAAAACGGAACGCTGTCTTCACTGCTTGGGGTATACGGAACAGGCCCAATCCTGCCGTTCTTGCCGGTGATGGTGTTTGCAATTTTGTTTGGCTTATCAATGGATTATGAAGTTTTCCTGGTGAGTCGCATGCAAGAGGAATGGCATAAGAGTGGCGATAACCAAACAGCAGTTCGCCGAGGCTTGGCGGGATCGGGTCGCGTTGTCGTGATCGCAGCAACGATTATGGCCAGCGTCTTCATTTCGTTTATCCCAACGACGAATCCGACAATCAAGTTGTTTGGTATTGCTCTTGGTTCGGCAGTATTGATCGATGCCTTCATCGTTCGTCTGATCTTGGTGCCGTCGCTGATGTCACTTTTCGGTCGTTCCAATTGGTGGTTGCCGGGTTGGCTCAACAAGATTTTGCCGAAGATCACACTCGACTAAGCAGTCGATCCTTTCGTTTTCATCTTTGAGTGAGTGTCATTGAAGTAATGTCTCTATCTGTGCATGAACAAAACTTTGAAACGCTACTGAAACTCAACACCCTCGGTGAATTTCTTTTTAGTGGCACAGCAGTTGGTGAAAATGGACACCTTTTCGGTGGGTACACACTCGCCTTCGCCTTAGAAGCAGCAAGCGCGACAGTGAATCCACAGATGTGGCCACAGTCGCTCCATGCCAATTTCATTGACTCAGGTAAGTCCGGACATGAATTGCGCATGCATGTTGATGTGCTTCGCGATACGCGCGCTTTTGCGATGCGTCAGGTCACAGTCAAGATGGGTGACTTAACACCATTGCTTATGCAGGCTTCGTTCCACACTGGTGAAGAAGGGCCTGATTGGGCTCCAGATGTTGTGTTTGATTACCCAGATCCGGAATCCCTTGTGACTGATGAAACCTACTTACCATTCATGAATCCCATTGATGTGCGACCAATCAACGGCCCAAGCCTTCGCGGGCCTGGACATCGGGTTCCACAAGTACATCCCTTTTGGGTTCGCCCATATGTTGAACTGCCTGACAATCACATGTTGCATGCAGCAGTTGTCGCATTCATTTCCGATTACATGGTGGTCGGTGCGGCACAAGCCCCTGGTCGAGATATTCCAGATGGCAGTTTGGTCGTCACTATGGAACATGCGTTGTGGTTCCATCGCCCCGTTAATGCCAATGATTGGTTGCTCTTCACTGCGGAGCCATTGTCGAGTTATCACGGTCGCGGAGTCAGTAATGGCAAGGTTTACAACCGCGAGGGTCTACTTGTCGCCTCGTACGTGCAAGAAGTGCTGACCCGCGCACCACGTGTAAAGGCGTAACTCCGAGCGTACGGGCAGCGCTCCTAGAGCGAGGCTTCGTAACCTGCTGCAACGATTGCGGCGATCAATGCTGCTGAATCGGGCGAACCCTCAACGGTTGCCGTTGCTGCATCAAGATTGACGTCAACGCTGGTCACGCCAGCAACTGAGTTCACTGCTTCAGTGACATGACGAACGCAGTTCGTGCAGGTCATACCACTTACTTTTAACGTTGTCATGTTCCTATCTTTGCCTAGGGCAGCCGTTATGGTCCAACCGTGAAGTCATTTCTGTTCATCCATGGGGCTTGGCATGGAGCCTGGTGTTGGGATCCTGTCCGGGAGTTGTTGACGCAGGCAGGGATTACATCTCTTGCAATTGAACTGCCCGGTGATCAACCAGGAGGTTCCATTGGCACTGACGCAGCTCTTGCTTTTGCGGCTATGGATGAGATGGATGGTGACGTGATCGTGGTCGGCCATTCGCTTGCTGGGTTGGTCGCGCCATTTGTTGCAACTCACCCCAAGGCTGCTGGCGTTGTGATGGTGGCCGCCCTCTTCCCTGAATTTGATGTTAGCGCTGCGCAGCAGCGAGATCGAAACCCGGATTTGTATACCGAGCATTACCGATCAGCGCAGATCATCCGCCACGAAGATGGCAGCACCGAAGTTCCCATGGATGAGGCCATCGCGTTGATGTTCAACACCTGTGAGCCTGAGGTCGCCCGATGGGCTGCAAGCCAACTGCGGCGCCAGTATTGGGAATCCTTTGTCGAGCCATCACCTTTGTGGGCCTGGCCAGAAGTGCCAACCTTGACCATTGCATGTACTCAAGATGAATTGACCAATCCAGAACCAATGCGCAGAGCTACCCAACAGATCGCGGCGGCTCGCTACGTGGAGTTGGAGTGTGACCACTCTCCTATGCTTTCAATGACGAAAACCTTCGCCGATTTGCTGATTCACTTCTCGGAATAGGCCTGAGTGCTCTAACTTCAGGCTACGAGATTTAAGTACCTATGAGTGGAGCACTGTGTCTGACTACAAGTTCGTAACGTACGAAACCTTTGACGACGGCAAAATCGCCCGAATCATGTTGAACCGCCTGGAAACCCGTAACGCTCAGAGCCGTGGTTTGCTTGTTGAGCTTGATGACGCGTTCATGAAGGCAGAGAAGGACGACCAGGTTCGCGTGGTCATTCTTGGTGGTGTTGGACCTTTGTTCTCCTCAGGTCACGATCTTGGTTCAGCTGAGGCAATGGCTGAATACGAAAAGGGTGGTCCGGGTGAGCATCCAACCCGCTTGATCAACGGTGGCACTCGCGTTGGCGCTGAAAACCGCATGCTTCAGGAATGGCATTACTTCTTCCAGAACACACTGCGTTGGCGCAACCTGCGCAAGATCACGATTGCTCAGGTGCAAGGCACGACATTCGCAGCCGGCTTGATGTTGGTGTGGGCATGCGATCTCATCGTTGCTGCTGAGAACGCAAAGTTCGCTGACGTTGTTGGTGCACGTTTGGGTATGTGTGGTGTTGAGTACTTCGGTCACCCATGGGAGTTCGGCCCACGTCGAGCCAAGGAACTTTTGCTCACCGGCGATTCAGTTGAAGTTGAAGAAGCCTTCCAACTTGGCATGGTCAGCAAGATCTTCCCAACTGATGAGCTCTCCGAGCGCACGTTGGAATACGCACGCCGCATTGCTCAACTTCCAACCATGGCTGCGTTGCTGATCAAGGAATCAGTGAACCAAACCGTTGACAACATGGGCTTCTACAACGCGTTGCAGGCCTGCTTCACCTTGCACCAGTTGAACCATTCACACTGGGCTGAAATTCATGATGGTTACCCAGCAGGTTTGCCAGAAGATGGCACACCTGATTGGCGTTCAGCACCAAAGGTTATGCCACGCGATCCACGAGTTTCGGATCCTTACAAGGCGTAAGACTCACACAGACAATCAGCGGTGGTCTTCTCTTAGGAGAAGGCCACCGTTGCGTCTATCAGGGTGCGGCGCTGATGTGCCTCTTGCACACGCGCTTCAATGAGCAACATCTGCTTCATCCAGTAGTTGGCTGCTTCATCGCCCTTACCTTCTGCAACAAAACTCATTGCCTTAACAATGGTCTTCTTCCAGTTGGGATTTGTCGTTTCTTCGTCTTCAGATGAAATCGAATCCGTGAGTTCGCTGCGAACTACTTCAGTCAATGTTCCGTACAACAGTTCGAGTGTTTTGTTTCCGCAGCTCTTAAACAAATGAGCGTAGAAACGACTCCACACATCAACGCGAACTCGTGCATCAACACCTGGAACAATTTCATCCATAATCGCCAACAGCTCATTTGCTGCTTCTTGACGATTCTCCCGACGTGCAAGCAAGCGCAAAGCAAGTGGTTCGATCATGGCGCGAGCCTCGAACACGTCGCTTAAGAGCACGCCGTCGAATTGCATAAGCAATCCAAGGTATCGAGCGGCAACAGATACGTCCGGCCGAGTTGCACGTGCTCCGCCACGGGAACCGCGACGAACAGTGATGAGCTTCTCAGATTCAAGAATGCGGAAGGCTTCACGCAAAGAAGGGCGCGAGACTCCGAAGTGGACCATGAGTTCGGCTTCGCTTGGCAGTGCTGCACCTTCGGCAATATCGCCGCGGACGATTTGATTGCGAATGGCCTGGGCCACGACCTCTGCAGTCTTAGGGACGTGAACTGGCTCCGCGCTAAGTGGCGGCATTTGCGTGGTCAACCCCAGACCTCCTGAAATCACACCCCCGACGGAGGATCAGGCGAATGATACGCCTTATTAGCCCAAAGGCAATGGGTTGAAGCCACCCAAGGGGTGCGAATAACACAATAAGATAACTAATGGTTTGAGCAAACGCGAACATACCGTGAGGGAGAACGAAGAGATGCTGTTTATCGGTGGCGAATGGGGCCCAAGTTCATCAGGTGCCATCTTTGACTCAACTGACCCAGCTACGGGCGAGGTCCTTGGCCAAGCAGCCGATGGCACTCGCGAAGACATGGTTCGAGCAATCGCTGCGGCAAAAGAAGCTTTCCCTGCTTGGTCAGCGAAGACCGCCTATGAACGCGCTGCCATCTTGATGAAGGCCAACCAGCTGATGTTGGCCAAGCGCGATGAGCTCGCCACGTTGATGACCAAGGAGCAAGGCAAGCCAATTCGCATGGCTCGCACCGAAGTCACGTATGCCGCTGACTTCCTGTCCTGGTTCGCAGAAGAAGCTAAGCGCGTCTATGGCCAAACCATTCCGTCTTCGCGCGCTGATCACCGTTTCATGGTGTTGCAGCAGCCCGTTGGTGTTGCAGCAGCGATCACTCCATGGAATTACCCAATCTCAATGTTGACTCGCAAGATTGGCCCCGCGCTTGCTGCAGGTTGCACGATCGTCGTCAAGCCAGCTGAACAAACACCACTTTGCGCAATTGCAACAATCAAAATCCTTGAGGAGGCTGGCGTTCCTGCTGGTGTCGTGAACTTGGTGACCACATCTGACCCAGTCAATGTTGGCGAAGAAATTCTTACCAACCCAACAGTGCGCAAGATCAGCTTCACCGGTTCAACTGAAGTCGGCAAGCTCATCGCCTCCAAGGCTGCTTCAACAATGAAGCGCGTATCGATGGAGCTTGGCGGCCACGCACCATTCATCGTCTTTGCAGATGCAGATCCAGTGAACGCCGCGAAGGGTGCTGCAGCATTGAAGTCACTCAACACTGGTCAGGCCTGTATTTCACAAAACCGTTTGTTTGTGCACAAGTCAATTGCTGCGAAGTTCACTGAAGTGTTGACCGAGCGGATGGCTGCAATGCCGGCGGGTCATGGACTTGATGACAAGGTCACTGTTGGCCCACTCATTGACGAACATGCAATGGACAAGATGGAACGCCAAGTTGCTGATGCAGTAGCAAAGGGCGCAACTGTTGCAACCGGTGGCAAGCGCCTTACCGAAAACGGCTTAGATAAGGGCTTGTTCTGGGCACCTACTGTGCTCACTGGTGTCACCGAAGACATGTTGATCTATCGCGAAGAAACCTTCGGACCGATGGTGCCTGTTATTGAATTTGATGACGAAGACGACATCATCGCAATGGCAAACGACACTGAATACGGTTTGGCTGCGTACGTCTACACACCTAGTTTGAGCCGGGCATTCAAAACAGCTGAAGCTCTTCAATTCGGCATGATCGGTATCAACGACATCAATCCAACTTCCGCAGCTGTTCCAT
Source organism: Candidatus Nanopelagicales bacterium (assembly GCA_028687755.1). NCBI lineage: Bacteria > Bacillati > Actinomycetota > Actinomycetes > Candidatus Nanopelagicales > Candidatus Nanopelagicales bacterium. The sequence continues at coordinate 66,968 of JAQTZL010000006.1, read as the reverse complement.
TCGGCGGTATTAAGGAAAGTGGATTGGGTCGCGAGGGTGCACGTGAAGGCATCCTTGAATACCTCGACTCAAAGGTGCTTGGCATTTCATTGTGACAATTACCGATCGACCACACATCACCGTCACTGGTCATCTGCAAAAAGAGGCTTGGCGGGTAAGGGAATTACCACCTGTTGAGTTGGTGCGCCCAGGGCTTTGGTCGATTCCAGTCATCTTCCCCAACAATCCATTGCGTTACGTCAATGTCTACGTCATTGAAGTGCCCAATGGCATTGTGTTGGTGGATGCGGGTTGGCCAGTTGATGAAGCCTGGGAGAACCTCAACGACGGTATCCAGTCCATTGGCTATTCAATTACCGATGTCGAAGGTGTGCTTGTTACCCACAACCATGCAGATCACCTTGGTCTAGCTGGCCGTATTCGCGATGCGTCTGGTGCCTGGATTGCCATGCATGAGCTTGATCAAATCGAAGTGGATTTCGACGTAGATCCAGAAGTATTCAAACGCGCTGGTGAAACATGGTTGATCAAGGCTGGTGTTGAAGAAAGCGACATGCCTGATCTCATTATCGATGCAGGCCAATTCGTAGAGTTTGCAAAGATTCCCAAGGCAGATCGTTTAATCGTCGACGGCGAACGCCCACTTCCCGGCGCACAACACATTCGCACGCTATGGACGCCAGGCCATTCGCCAGGTCACGTGTGTTTCATCGATGAAAAGCACGATCTCTTAATCAGTGGTGATCATGTGCTGCCACGTATTTCTCCCCATATCTCTGTGCATCCACGTGAACATGGTGATCCGCTTGGTTTGTATATCGATTCACTCAACGCCATGCGTGGCATGAATCCCGAAGAAATCCTGCCCGCTCACGAGTATCGCTTCAGCGGTTTAGATGCGCGTATTGAGCAAATGAATGTGCATCATGAGGAACGGCTCACAGAAGTACTCAATGCAATTAGTGAGCACCCAGGCGCTGGCACGTATGAGATCTCATCGAAACTTAGTTGGTCACATGGGTGGGACAACACGCACGGCATGCTGCGTCGCGCAGCAATGGGAGAAACCCTCGCCCACATCGTGCACCTAGAACGCCGCGGGCTCATCAATAACATTCCACGCGATGGTCGTATGTATGAAGGTGATCTGATCACCACGGACGCGTGGTTCCCAGCAGCACTTGGCTAAGTACTCATACCGCTGGTATTGGTTTTACAGGTGCGCGTCGAAGAATGCGATGGTTCGCTTCCAAGCGTCATCTGATGAAGCCTGATGAAATACCGCTGGGCGATCTGGGCAGTGGAAGCCGTGGTCAGCGTCGGGGTAACGCACAACTTCAACGTCTGCCTTTGCTTCACCCGCAGCAATCTTCAGAACCTCGAGATCGTCAACAGGAATGCCGCGGTCCAGGTCACCGAACAGACCAAGCCATGGAGTCTGCAGCTTGTCTACTTGGTCAATGAATGATTCATAACCCATGCGACCTTTAGCAACACCGCCACCGTAGAAGGTGACTGCTGCACCTAACTTCAAGCGCACTGCGGTGTTGTAAGTAACAGTGCCGCCCATGCAAAAACCGGTGATTCCGCACTGCGCTTGCGTAAGTCCTTCTGACTGCAAGTACTCAAGTGCATCATCAACATCTGCTGCCATATCAGCAGGCGTGAGTTGCGACATCACTTCGATTGCTGCCGGGATGTCGTCATACGCCACGATAGGTGAGCCTTGGCGATGGAACATCGCTGGAGCAACCGCAAGGTAACCCGCTTCAGCTAGGCGATCACACACATCCTCAATGTGCGCAGTGACACCGAAGGCTTCTTGGATCACAACGACGCCACCCTTGGGGTTTCCGGCTGGCTTGCGAATCGTGAGTGGTGCGGTCATGACTTCTCCTTCGTTGTCGCAGTGAGACTGCCCATCGCAGCAGCTGCGTATCGGCCACCTGCAGCAGCACCATAAGGGGCAATGGCATTCACCGCATCAAGTTCCGCAGGAGTTAATTGAATGGTTGCTGCTGCAACGTTCTCTTCTAGATATTTGCGGCGTTTGGTGCCAGGAATTGGCACCACATCTGAGCCCTGGGATTGCACCCAAGCCAATGCGAACTGCGCAGGAGTGATGCCACGAGCCGCAGCAAATTCACTCAACTGGGCAACAAGCTTGAGGTTGGCATCAAAATCCTCGCCCTGGAAGCGTGGATTGGTCAGGCGCCAGTCATTTGCCACAAGTTCATCCGTGTTCTGAATCGTGCCCGTGAGGATTCCGCGACCAAGAGGAGAGTAGGGAACCATGCCAATGCCCAGTTCGCGGCAGGTGGCAAGCACGCCATCTACTTCTACATCGCGCGTAAAAAGTGACCATTCATATTGACCGGCAGTCATGGGATGCACTGCATGTGCACGACGAATGGTTTCCGGTGCAGCCTCGCTAATACCTAAGTAGCGAACTTTTCCTGCAGCAACGAGTTCAGCCATTGCGCCCCAGGTATCTTCGATCGGTACGTTCTTATCAACACGGTGGTAGTAGTACAGATCAATCGTGTCGATTCCAAGACGCTTCAAACTGTCATCGCAGGCTTGCTTCACATACGCAGGATCGCCAGTAATCGTCATCTTGCCGTCTACCAAATGGTTAGCAAACTTCGTTGCGAGCACGACTTCATCGCGACGCGTCTGCAGCACCTTGCCAATGAGTTCTTCATTGTGATGCGGGCCGTAAACGTCGGCGGTGTCCCAGAAAGTCACGCCAAGATCGAGCGCCTTATTCAGTGTTGCGGTGGACTCAACATCATCGCGCGTTCCGTACACCATGCTCATGCCCATGCCACCGAGGCCTTGCAATGAAACGTCTACTGCAGCAGCACCTGTTCCCAAAGTGTGAGTTGGAAGTGACACATTGACTCCAAAGGTTGAAGGTGAAGAAGTGTTGGTGTGCGGTGGTGTTTAGCGAGGTGCCATGCGGATAGCGCCGTCAATGCGGATAGTTTCGCCGTTGATCATTGGGTTTTCCACAATGTGCTTCACAAGTGCTGCGTATTCTTCAGGCTTACCTAGGCGACTTGGGTGCGGAACTTGATCACCCAGTGACTTCACTGCCTCCGGTGGAAGCCCGGCAACCATCGGTGTTTCAAAGGTTCCAGGTGCAACAGCGATGACGCGAATAAGGAATTGAGCGAGATCGCGAGCCAGTGGCAAGGTCATGCCAGCAACGCCCGCTTTTGAAGCGGCATAAGCGACCTGACCAACTTGACCATCAAATGCGGCGACCGATGCAGTGTTCACAATGACGCCGCGTTCTTCACCTGCGGGTTCGGTCACCGACATACGCTCGGCAGCCAGGCGAATCACATTGAGCGTGCCAAGCAAGTTGATGGAGATCACGCGCTCGAACTCGGCTTGAGCAGTTGCAACTCCCTTACGCATCACACGGTTAGGAGTTGCGATTCCTGCGCAGTTCACGACCAGGCGAAGTGGACCCATATCTTCGGCAGCATCGAGGGCCACCTTGATCTGATCCTCATCGCGCACATCAGCAGCGACAAACACGGCATTTGGACCGATTGCTGCGGCTTCGGCTTCACCATTTGAGGAAGGAAGGTCAACGATCACCACGTTGGCACCGGCCGCAGCCATCGTTTTTGCCGTGGCAAGACCAAGGCCTGACCCAGCTCCGGTGATTACTGCGCTGATTCCTGCGATCTGCATAACGAGAAGTCCTGTTCCGAATTTGCCCGAACTAACGCCCGGTCCGCGGCTTTTGATGGGATACTCACCACCATAACTGTGTAGCCGACCCTTCGTGGGGCGTATGCCCAAACGCCGTCGAACATCACACTTCGCTTGCCAAGGAGAACTTCAATGAACACGATCTCTACAGATCTCAACTTTTATAACCTCGCCATGCTGCTCATTCGCTTGGCCATCGGCCCAATGCTGTTCGTCCATGGCTACAACAAGGTGTTCGGCGCAGGTGGCCTCAAGGGCACTGCCGGTTGGTTTGAATCCCTTGGACTGAAGCCAGGCTGGGTTCATGCACGCGTTGCAGCTGGCACCGAAATGGCAGTCGGTATTGCGATCACCATTGGTTTCCTCACCGGCTTGAGTGCCGCTGGTGTGGTTGGCCTGATGGTTGTCGCCATGTTGACCGATCACCGCGGTAAGGGCTACTTCGTATTCAAGGGTGGCTGGGAGTACGTGCTCTACATCTTGTTGACCGCTTTGGCTTTGGCTTCAGGTGGTTCAGGTGAATGGTCAGTCGACAATGCATTGAACATCGAAATGTTCGGAGTGAACTGGGCGATCATCGCTGGAGTGCTTGGCACCGGTGCCGCATTGTTGATGCTCGCAACTTCTTACCGACCTGCAAAGAAGTAACTAACTCGCGAGTTCTGCTCGCACTAGATCGTTATCCGCACCGAGGGCTCGGGCTGTTCCATGAACAGTTCGAGCCTTTGGTCGTTCTACGGGACGAATGCCGAATTCTGTTTCGACGACCCACTTCCCGTTTAGTTGAGTCGGATCGATAACTGATTCATTACTTCGAGTCGCAGCTGCAACATTTGCCAACGCAATATCGATCAAGTGCGTTCCACCTTGTGTTGCAAGCGCAGCAGCCGCCACTGCAGCATGAATGCCGGTCAGTGGATCAGCGAGTGCATCTGCAACAGGAATCGGAATGCCATCAATCCAACGCACTAATCCTGCGGCCATTGCAGTGTCATCACCGAAACCAATCCAATTGGCTTCTTCACCTGTAGAACCATAAGCACTGAGTTGCACCCACACGCCGTTATTTCGATTTGCCAGCCAACGTTGGGGATCTAAGTCAAGAGATACCAGACCACGTGGCCGCGCAGAAGTGATCACAATGTCTGCGGTGTCGATGAGTGCATGCAGAAAATCCAAATTCCCTGGATCAAAGGTCACTGACAATTGACCGAGGTGCAGAAGATCATCAAACGCTAGAATACCTTCACGGCTTCCATCTGGGCGTGATGCACTTTCAACTCGGATGACTTCTGCCCCTGCCGTGTGCAGCAAGTTGCCACAAAGCGGGCCGGCCCACAGAGTTGAGAGATCGATAACGCGCATACCCTTGAGCTCGCGGACCGCACTTTTTCCTGTCGATTCAATACGCATCAGCTCACGTGAGGGCACTGAATCAATTGCGCCCGCTGGCATTCCCAACAAACGACATCGATCTACTGCTTCTTGAGTTGTATGTGTGCGAGCCCACGCATCAACACTGATCCACTCATTTGTTGTCGGTGCACTGATGAGGGCAGGCACATATGCAAGGTCAGTTGGACGTGCAAGGGAAAGAGCGAACCAACCATCAAGTGTTCTCACTGCACGGCAATGCAGACCTAACGTCCATGGCGCTTTGGGTGGCCAACCTGATAGCGCAGCACGTTCGCCGAGCAGTTGCTCTCCTGCAATACCGGTTGAACCGGTAATAGAGTCAAAGGCCAACATCGCACCTCTGGCAGCCGTTGCCGCAAAACCAGTTGGCATCAGTGGTTGCTTTGGTGTTCCGGTTATGGCGACGGCGCCACTGCGCGCCCAATCTGTTAAGGGAGCGCTTTCAAATGTGGGTGCTTCAATGCGCCGTGAATTTCCAACGTGGGTGAGAAGTTGATTCGCCCAATCTGTGGCGTTAATTGATGGGAGCGATGTCATCAATTAATCCCCACGCCAATGCATCGTGCGCAGTAAGAGTTGTTCCGGTGAGCACTATCCATAATGTGCGCCAGCGCCCAATGCGATTCGCAATGCTCACGCAACCACCCGCTCCCGGAATCAAACCCATCGATAATTCAGGCAACGAGAATGTTGTTTCCGGATCTGCAATGACATGCGATGCGAAGGAAGGCATTTCAACGCCAGCGCCAATGCATTTGCCGTGCATATGCACAGTGGTGCGATCAGCAAGTTCTGCGATGCACCAACCAGGATGTTGTGTCATGCGCACAGCCCATGCAGTTGATGCGTCAGGTGTTGAACCGAACTCGCGTAAATCACCACCATTGCTGAAGCAGGACCCTTCGCCGGTGACTTTCACTTGAAGTGTCGGATCAGCAAGTGCGATGGCAAACGCTTCGACAAGTGCAGCGCGCATTGGTCCGTCAATTGCATTGAGTCGCAGTTTTCGATTCATTCGAATATTGAGTGTGTTGCCAGTAATCGAAGTCAGAACGCGATCCGGTTCAGCTGCTGGCTCGAGCTTCTTGACCGAACGCGCGCTTAACCATTCCGCAAATTCAGGTCCAGCTAAGAGGGTTGAGTAAGCCGCAGCTTCTGCAGCAATTGCATCAGAAATATCTAACTGCGGTGTTTGTCGTAGTACTGCTGCTAACACCATTGCACTGCGTGCGCGGTTGGCCATGGCCGCATCGATCAGCGAAACGGCTTCATTGAGATCAGCAACCGTGACGAGCGATGTGTCATCAATCGTTGCAGTGGTCAGCGTGAGGTCAAGGAATTTGGAAACCGCTCGTACTTCCGAGGTTGGATTGCTGGTCAGGCCAATGAGGAGACATACGCGGTCACGCAAAGCTTGGACATTCTTGGGAATTTCTTGGTCTAGATCAATGAATCGAACAGCATTCGTTACTTCACCTCGAGTGCTGATCTCGGGATACCAATCCCGAGCAGCAATCAGCGCTGTCAAATTGGTGATCACGGGCGAAGGGTACGCTGATACCAACATAGTTAACTGCACGTGGTTCATGGTGGCCAGCGATCACCTCATGGCTAGTCCAAAGCCAGCCTGTGGCATCAAGCACATCAACACCTTAACGGATGCAACTATGCAAGATTAATCCACTCAATACTTACTTAACACGCAATACAGATGAATTCGCATATGTCGACTAAGTCAGGTCAAAAACTCCAAGTTTCATAACGAATTGAACACGCTTTCTTATTCGGGCTTTTCAATGTGTCAATCGAAGGTCACTCTTTCGTCACCTTGCTCGATCACATCGGTGCAAGTGGGTTCGACTCAACTGTGCAAGGTGCACAGTTGCTCACCTCTAGGGGAGTGTTGATGTCGGTTTCTTCAAACAAGCGCCGTAGCTCGGCCTTTGTTGTCGGCGGTCTTGCCGCGGCAATGGTGGTTTCAGTTGCGGCCACTGGTGCTCAGGCTGCGCCTGCTCCAAGTAATGCTGCAAAGAATGCAAAGTGCGCACCAGTTGACGGTGTCACGCCAACCACGATCAACCTTGGCTGGCTTGGTCCAAAAACCGGCGCCGCTTCTGCAAACTACATCGGTTCATCTCAAGCTGCTCAGCTTCGTGCCGACCAGGAAAACGCTAAGGGTGGCATCAACGGCCGCAAGATTATTTTCAAGGTGTATGACGATGCCTCAAGCCCAACCACTCAGGTCTCGGCCGCTCAGCAGGCTATTCAGTCAGACAAGATGTTTGGTTTGACGCTTCAGTCTTCAACTGTTTCAGCATTCCCAACCTTGAAGACAGCCAATATTCCGGTAACTGGCTTTAACAACCAGGCCTTCAACTCTGATCGCAATGCCTTTGCCCCAACTGGTGCACCACCTCCTGTCGGAATTGGTTCGCTCCTTGTGATTCAAAAACTCAAGGAAATGGGCGTCACTAAAGTGGCCAACATCAACCATGCCTCGGCTGGTGCGGCCATTTCTGGAAACACGACTTCAGGTTTGTTGAAGCTCGTCCCAGGCATCACTGAGTCACTTCGTATCGCTGATGAACCACAAGGTTCACATGATGCAACGGCAACCGCACTGCGCATTAAGAGCACCGGATCAAACGGCGCGATTATTGTTGGCTTCATTGAAGGTGGCGTATCAATCGCTCAGGCATTGAAGCAGCAGGGCGTCACGCTGAACGGTATGAGCATTGTTGGTCTTTCAGATCCAGCGGTGCTTCGTACGACGGGTACAGCCCTTGATGGTGCGCTCGGCACCAACTACGGCACGGTTCCTGTTGGTGTTCCACGTGCTGCAGTACGCACCTACACAAACGGCATGAAGGCTGCAGGCTTGAACCCTTACTCAGCTGCAGCACCTCAGGGTTACCTTGGTGTGGATCTGTTGATCCGTGGTCTCAAGGAAGCCGGCCAATGCCCAACGCGTGATCTCTTCATCAATAAGTTGCGCAACGTCTCCAACTACACCGGTAACGGTCTGGTACCAGAAAAGATCAGCTTCAAGCCAGGCTCAACGCCAAATGGCAACATGGCTGATTGCACCTGGTTCATGATCGCCAAGGGTGATCAATTGGTTCCGGATAAGAATCCAACCTGTGGTGCTAAGTACGTCAACACCTCAACTGGGGCTGTTGTACAGGGCTAGTAGTGATGAACACCTTGCAGCGGGTGCCGAGCGAAAGCTCGGCACCCGCTGTCTCATTTATTCAGGGGATAGCGCACCATTGACTCGTGAAGTTGTACGCAGTTCTCTCGATGGGTTTGGTTTGTGTTCTGGGCCTCTCTGCGTGCGGTAACTCAAGTAGTGACACCAACGCCTCTGGGTCATCAACACCAACACCGTCACGAACCTGCGCAACAGTTCCGGGAATCACAGATTCGACTATCACCATTGGAGTGGTGTTCCCAAAAAGTGGAACAGCAGCATCGACATTTTCAAACTTTGATGTAGCAGCACAGCTGCGCATGAATGAAATGAACGCTCTTGATGGAATCAATGGACGAAAGATTCGCCTGAAAATTTATGACGATCGTAATGATCCCAGAGCTCAAAATTCCGTTGCTCAGCAAGCGTTGAAGGATGGCGTGTTTGGCATCATTGCCGCCTCGCAACAACAATCAATGTATCCGATTTTGAAACAAGCTAATGTTCCTATCGCAGGTGTTCCTAATCTTCCTCCGTATGCAACTGACCTCAACGCTTTTGGTGTCACAGGTGCTTATTCCACTGGCTACACGTCGACAGCAGCTGCACAGCGCTTTCGAAAAATCAAAGCTAGATCAATCGCTACCGTTACCTTGAAAACACCTGGCGCGCTGAACAGCGCACGAGGATTCGTTGCCACGTTGCCATCGCAAGCGTTGAAGTCAGCACTTCCCATTCAATCGTTGACGTCGAGTTCATCCAGCACTTCTGCGATTGCGAAAGCGATCGTCAAATCAAAGGCTGATGCAGTCAATGTGATTGCCCCGGTTAGCGTCGGACAGTCGTTGACCAAGTCATTGAAGAGTTTGGGCGCAGAACAGATGCCTGTCATGGTGAATGGACTCATTGATCCCGCGACAGTGCTCGATGCACAGGGCGCTCTCGACGGGGCTATTGGCGTTCCTCATGGATTCGTACCGCTGCAACTCAACACTCCCGAAGTGAAACGGTATGTCGCCGGCATGGTTTCTGCGGGAGCAAATCCGTATGCATCATTTGCGCCCCTGGGCTATATCGCCGCGGATGTGATGATTGCGGGGCTCAGCGCTGCAGGGCAGTGCCCAACTCGAGAAGACTTCATTCGGATTGAACGAGGAGTCACTGACTACACCGCCGGCAATATGTTGCCCGGAAAGATTTCATTTGCTCCGGGAGTCACACCTGACGGCGACCCTGCCAAGTGCAGCTGGTTTATCACCGTGCGTGGTGATTCTTTATTACCTGACACCGGTCCAACCTGTGGTCAACTCCTGAAAACCTAAGTGAACATTTGTTCAATTTTAGGTATGTCCATCTAAAACACATTCCGTGAACAAATAGATGTAACCAATTCGGCTGTTTCCCTTGACGGACCCTTGCTCCCTCCATAGGCTCGCGACCTCACCATCTGTAATGAATTAGGACAAAAAGCGCCCGCACCCAGGCGCTTAGCGAACTAATGTCTAGGGGGACAAGGCGTTATCCGCCGAAAACCTCGAAAACGGCTTCGATCAGCCCACCATCGCTGAATGCCACCTCGTACGTTCCGAATCTGGCCCTCGCCAGAAGCGGATTCGATCGGCCCTGACCAGGAGGACCCCAGGTGCTCAGTTTTGTTATTGCTGGCCTTGCCGTTGGCGCGCTTTATGCGATGTCAGCTATGGCATTGGTCATCACCTATAACGCTTCACGCGTCTTCAACTTCGCTCAAGGTGGCATGGCCTTCTTCTTGGCCTATTGCTTCTTCTTCTTGAGCAACCCAGATACCGGACTCGGCTGGAACTCATGGCTTGCTGCGGCAGTTGTCGTGTTGATCGCCGGTCCATTGCTGGGCCTATTCCTTTGGTGGATCTTGTTGGGCAAGCTGGGCAACCTCGCTCCGCTCACCAAGGTTGCTGTGATGATCGGCCTTCAGGTCGCACTCGTCGCTGTAACCACCTTGATCTTCGGCCACGATCCGGTGTACCTCGTGTACGGCCCAGTCGGCGAACCGTCGGTCATCTTCTCAATTTTTGATGTGAACGTTTCTAACGAACAGTTCATCATCATCGTCACCGCTGCGATTGTCGCTCTTGGTGGCTACTGGGTTCTCAATAAGACAATGGCGGGTCTGGTCACCCGTGGTTCTGTGGACTCAGAACTCATGACAGTGCTTACAGGCACGAACCCAAAGTTCGTTGTTGCTTCAACATGGGCAATCGGAACCGCAGTCGCTGGCCTTGCTGGTCTGATGGTTCTCCCAAAGGTGGGCCTGAGCCCAGGCGGCTTCGCCAACCTCATCGCAGCTTCGATGGCTGGTGCAGTTATCGGCAAGTTCACCAACCTGTGGCGCGCATTCTTTGGAGCTTTGTTCCTTGGTCTCGTTCAGGAAGTTCTCGTTCTGTACTTGCCATCTGATGGTCTTCTTGGCACCGCACTTCGCCCCAGCCTTCCGTTCCTGTTCATGGTGGGCGCAGTCCTCATTTACAGCCGAAACAAGGACGTTCGCGCTGACACGCAAAAGGTCGAAGTTGCTTCGGTCAACAATGCGTACGAAGTTTCGCTTTCGCATTACTTGTCGATCATGCGTAATCCAAAGGGCCACTGGGATAAGTGGGTTGGCTACGCAGTTCTCATCGTCGTGATGGTCGGCATTCCGCTGGTCTTTAACGATTATTGGACCGGCCTGTTCGCCGTTGGCTTTGCATACACCGTGGTGTTCTTGTCATACCGACTTGTCACAGGTGAAGCAGGCATCATCAGCCTTTCCCAAATCAGCTTCGCCGGTTTGGGTGTGATTGCCGCGGCATACGTGGTGAACAACGACACGCCATTTGGCGCAAAGGGCACAGTGCCGATTCTGTTGGCGATGCTGATTGGCGGCGTAGTCGCAGGCATCATCGGTGCCATCGTGGGCATGGTGTGTTTGCCACTTGGCCCTCTCTACGCAGCAATCGTGACCTTCGGTTTCGCACTGCTCGTTGACCAAGCGGTCTACACCCGCGATGAGTTCTCAAACTACGGATCTGGTTTGCCATTTGGTCGACCAACCTTGTTCGGCATGGATTTTGATACGCCGAAGAAGTACTACTGGTTTGCTGCAGTCATCATGTTCATCATCATGTTCATCCTGTGGTCACTTCGCCGTTCGACTACTGGTTTGGTCTTTGCAACGATTCGCGCCAGCCGCGTTCGCGCAGCAACCCTTGGCTTTGACATCTTCATCGCTCGTCTGGGTGTATTCGCACTTGGCGCAGCAGTTGCAGGTATCGGTGGCACGATGGTTGCGAGCTTCCAGCTCGTCGCGTTCCCTAATGGTTACGTCATGGTGATCGGTCTGGTCTGGTTCGCACTTGCGGTTGCCCAGGGCACGAGCTCTATGGGTGGCCTTGCTGCCGGTGGCATGGGGATGTTGTTGATGCCAGCAATCTTCGCGGAATTCTTGCCAGAGCGTTTGGTCGATCTTCCAGTGCTGTTGTTCGGTCTGGTCGCCATCAACATGGTGAAGGATCCAATTGGTATCCAGCCAGGTGTGCGTGCTCAATTCCGTCGTCTTGCCATCAAGATAAGTGGTGGATCACTTCATGATCCAGCACCTATTGACGATGACCAAGTTAAGTCCAACGTTCCAGCAGGAGTGTGAACTAATGTCAAACGTAACTAGCACCACACTTCGCGCAGAAGGTGTCAGCATCCGCTTCGGCGGTGTGCAGGCATTGAACAAGGTCAGTCTTGACGCGCAACCAGGTCAAATCACCGGATTGATCGGCCCTAACGGTGCCGGCAAGTCCACGATGCTTGGTTGCATTTCAGGAACCTTGGAACAAAACGAAGGCACGATCTTCGTTGGTGAAACAAGTGTCGGAAAGACCTCGCCTCAAAAGCGTGCGTCGATGGGCATGGCTCGCACCTTCCAGGGTCCACAGTTGGTTACCGAACTGACGGTTCGCGAGCATGTCGTGCTCGCGTCTCGTGCCGGCAAGCAGGTTCGTGCCGGCAAGTTCATCACCAGCTTGAACTTCATCATTGCGTTGATTCCGTTTTTCTCCCGCGGCATTTCCAAGGCTGAAATTGAAAGTGCAGATGCACTTATCAATGAACTTGGTCTTGGCAAAGACAAGGACAAGGGTCCATCAGACCTCACCCTTGGTCAGCGCCGTCTTCTTGAGGTTGCAATTTGTCTGGCAACCAATGCGAAGATCATGTTGCTCGATGAGCCATCAGCTGGTCTTGACCGTTCAGAAACCGAGAACCTCGGTGAAATGATCAAGAAGCTCGCACGTGAGCGCAACATCACCATCATCTTGGTTGAGCATGACCTCGAATTGGTGTTTGGCATTTGCGATCGAGTCTTCGTTCTCGACTTCGGTCAATTGATCGACAGTGGAACCCCAGCAGAAATGCGCGCCAGCAAGGCTGTACAGGCCGCTTACCTTGGAACAGTGGAGGACTAAATGTCGAACGCGAAACTTGAGGTTCAAAACCTCACGCTCAAGTACGGCGATGCACTTGCCGTTGACAACGTGTCGTTCTCACTTGCGCATGGTGAATGCCTCACCATCCTTGGTGCTAACGGTGCAGGTAAGAGTTCAATCGGTAAGTCACTTGCCGGCTTGCTTCCACCTGCATCAGGCAACATCATTCTTGATGGCGACGATGTCACCAATCTTGAGCCATATTTGATCGCACAGCGCAAGCTGTCGTACCTTCCAGAAGGTCGCGCAATCTTCCCGACACTCACCATTGAAGAAAACCTGATGCTGGGTGCTCGTAAGTTGGCGGCTGATCCAAAGGCAGCTGTTCAAAGCGCATACGACCTTTTCGGAAAGCTCGGCGATCGTCGTAAGCAGCAGGCCCGCACACTTTCAGGTGGCGAGCAGCAGATGTTGGCTGTAGCAAAGGCATTGATCACAAACCCAGAAGTCATCGTTGTTGACGAACTTTCACTGGGCTTGGCTCCATTGATCATTGACGACATCTACACCGCCCTCGGTAAGGCGCGTGAAGCTAACAATGTGACGATCGTGCTCATTGAGCAGTACATCGACCGCGCATTGAGCTTCGCAGATCGTGCTCTGCTCATGGTGCATGGTCATGAAGTATGGAGCGGACCTGCTGACAGTAATGCTGACAGCATTGTGCGCGGCTTCCTCAGTGGTGAGGGCGCAGCCTAAGTTCGAAATGTTTTCAAGTACGGCCCGGGTGTTCATCACCTGGGCCGTACTTTTTTGCGAAATTCCTGATTGATTTTCTAAATCGGTTGCAGAGCCAGCGGTGAGTCCGTAGGTTGCAAAAACATGAGCTAGAGACAAGTGAGGTCAGCAATGAAAATGCTCGACGGTATTCGTGTTCTTGATCTAACAATGTGGGCCTTTTGCCCGTCAGCTGGAGCAGTGCTCGCTGAATGGGGTGCAGACGTCATTCACATTGAAAACCCTCGAAATCCAGATCCAATGCGCCTATTCGGCGGTGGCAGCCTCGAACCAAATGGTGCACACTGGTTCTTTAAGCACTACAACCGAGGCAAGCGCGCGATCACGTTGGATCTCGCAACTCCAGAAGGTAAAGAAGCGCTATATGCATTAGTGAAGGAATCAGATGTATTCCTGACGAGCTTCCTTCCCAACACACGCCAAAAGCTTGGCTTTGATGTTGATCAACTTCGTGCCATCAATCCGAACATCATTTACGCAAAGGGCACCGGTGGTGGACCACTTGGCCCAGAGAATCATCGTGGCGGATACGACGGAGCCACCTGGTGGCATCGCGGGTCGCTGGCTCAGTCAGTCATGAACGTGACACGCACTGAAGTCCCATCAGGCATGGTGGGCCATGGCGACGGCATGTCTGGTTTGGTTCTTGCCGGCGGCATTTCTGCTGCGTTGTTCCATCGATTGAAGACCGGCGAAGCAACAGTTGTTGACTCATCGCTGCTGGGCACCGCAACTTGGTTCAACGCACCAGCGATTATTGGCTCTGTCGTTGATGGCGCGAATGCTCAGATGGGTAAGTACATCCCTCGCGAAATGGGTCAGTGGTCAGGCGCTACTTATAAGACCAAGGATGGCCGCTTCATCGGACTTCTTCACTTAGGCGATCATCAAAACGAATTCGAAGATCTTTGCCGCCACATGAATCGAGAAGATCTGATTGCAGATCCCCGTTTTGGATCACCAGCTGATCGCATGGCTAATTCCGGCGACCTCATGTCGATCATGGATGACGTTTTCGCAACGAAGGATTTTGCCGAGTGGAAAACCATTCTTGTCACCAGCAAGGGCGTGTGGGCACCAATTCAATCTGTTGAAGAAATGCCCGATGATGTTCAGGTCCAGGCCAATCGCATGATCCGCACGGTTCAGTACGGCGATACTTCGCAGCCAGTTGTCATGCCCCCTGTGATGTTCAATGAAGATTCCGGGCCATGCGACCGTGCGCCTGACTTCAATGAGCACACAGATGAAGTACTTCGTGATGTCGGTGGATTCGATGATGCAGCTATTGCACGATTCCGAGCAGCAGGAGCGGTGGCGTAGTTCTTCCATGCCAACTGAAATAAAGGAGCGGATCCTCACCGGCCGCTACCTGATTGTTTTTGCCGGTTCCTTTGGAGTGTTCTTCGCTAACGGTGTGATTACACCGGTGTTGCCTTTGTTCGTGAAAGGGCCGCTCGGTGGTGGCGACGTTGCTGTTGGTTTGACCTTTGCCATTACTGCGGTTTCTGCAATTGCCATTCGACCGTGGGTTACCCCCAAGTTCAATACTTGGGGGTACAAACCCATCCTGATGGGCGCCTTTGCAGCTGCGGGGTTTTCGATTGGCCTTTCAGGGTTCATGCCAAATGTGGTCTCGTTGATCATTCTTCGATTGCTGTTCGGTGCGGCAATGGCGTGCATCTTCATTGGATCGCTCACTGCCATCACCTCGTGGGTTCCGCCGTCACGAGCAGGTGAAGCAGTCAGTCTTTTCTCTGCTGCGCCGTACATCAGCATGGGACTAGGGCCATTTTTAGGCCAGTGGATCTTTCACAATTTTGATTACATGGCCACGTTTATCGTGGCCGGTGTTATTGCAGGAATCGGCATTATTCCGATGGTCTTCCTGCATGCACCAAAACCTGCACCACCAACGGATGGCCTTCCAGCCAAACGCTTCTACCCAGGCGCAGTAATGCCCGGAGTTGTCATTGCATTCGGAATTGTTGGCATGATCGCCTTCGGTGCGTTTATTCCACTCTTTGCTCCAACGATTCCTGGCATGCAAGTGCAGTTTGCCTTTCTCACACTCTCTGTTGTTGTGTTGGCTTTTCGCATCCTTGGCGCCAAACTGCCAGACAGATGGGGTCCAAAACGAACAGGCATCGTGGCAACTACAGGGCTTATCGTTGGGTTGGCGGCATTGTCAGTTACTCCGTGGGCTTGGTGGGCCTACATGTCGATCGTTCCCTTTGCGATGGGTATGGCATTGCAATACCCAGGTCTGTTGACGTTAACCCTTGAACATGTGGAAGATCGTGATCGTCCGGTTGCAATTTCTACCTTCACGATGTTGTTTGATATTTCTAATGGTTTAAGTGGCCTATTTGTGGGAGTTGTGGCAGCAGCCGCTGGATATCGTGCCGTATTTGGTGCGTCTGCGTTCATGGCTTTTGTAGGACTTCTCATATTGCTGATCGTTGTTATTCCTCGCTATGAAGCAATGAAACGATCTGTCAGTACTCGAGTGCTGTGATGACCAAAGAAAGCGTGAATTGTGTCGACTGAAAACACCACTGGATCAGCTGCGCAAGCTGATCGACTTGTCACTCGACCGTTCTTCTTGATTTTGCTCTTTGCCTTTATGTTCTTTGTTGGCGTCGGAATGACGTTACCATTGCTTCCTGTGTTTGTTCGCGATGAACTGCACGGATCAGATTTGGCCATCGGCATCGTTGTGGCGATTCAAGCAGTTGCTGCAATTTTGGTGCGGCCGTGGATAAATCCGCGCATGGCTCGTTACGGCGCAGTGAAGGTCATTATGTGGGGCGCGCTCCTTGGCGCTTTAAGCATGGGATTGATGTCATTCTCGCCAAACGTCATCACGCTCGTGTTTCTGCGCTTGGTGCTTGGCGGAGCACAGGCAGCCATGTTCATTGCCATGTTGTCCACAATCATGTCGTGGGTCAGTGAATGGCGCCGAGCCGAAGCTGCGAGTGTGTTTTCCGTTGCTCCATACATCGGTTTGGCAATCGGACCAGTGATTGGTCAGCTGACCTACAAGTCATTCGGCTTCACGTCCGCCTTTGTTTTGTCGGGAGTGATTGCCTTTGTAGGTGCTTTACCAATTTTGACTCTGCGCAATATGAAGATTGATTTGGGCACGGCAACATCTGACGATCCAACTGCTGTGCCGCCACCAAAGTTTTATCTTCCGGCGTTGCTGCCTGGCACCGTCTTGGCACTTGGCATCGTCGGGATGGTTGGCATGAATGCCTTCCTTCCGCTTTACGCTCCTGAGCTTGGCACTTCACAGGTCCAGTGGATGTTCTTCTTTTATGCCGCAGTGGTGCTGTCGATTCGACTCTTTGGGCGACGCATTCCCGATCGGGTTGGTCCACGTAAAACAGGGATTTGGTCTACCAGCTTCATCGTCATCGGTCTGGTGATCATGGCGCTCACCCCAAGTTGGCCCGGGATCTACCTGGCACTCATCCCACTCGCAACAGGCATCGCGCTTCAATACCCAGGATTAATGGCCTTGGTGTTGAGCGATGTTGATGACCGGGTCCGCCCTTCCGCGATTTCAACTTTCACTATGTTCTTCGATATTGCACAGGGCCTTGGTGGTCTGGTGGTGGGTATCGCAGCCGCGCTCGGTGGATACCGAGCGGTCTTCGGCTTCGGGGCCTTGTGCTCGGTGATTGGGTTGGTTCTTCTCGTTGTTCTTGTACTTCCCAGGTACGCCAAAAGCGTGATCCCAGTTACCAAATAACCCCTTCAGACCCCTGCATTTCACTGATACCGTGAGGGCATCGATTGCCGACAATTCACGGCAAATCAGACCTGATGGGAGTAGGCAATGTCATCTTCCACGGTCGGCGTTCCGCTTACTCGTGGCATCGATGATCCAATACCGGCATTGTGGCCACTTCGGGCCAATTCGGTGCGTCGCACCGTGACTCTGCACGGCACTCCCGAGCCCGATTGGGCCTCAGGAATCATCTTGAGCGGCATTGCCCGAGATATCGCCATTGGTCCAGACGGCGCCATCACATGGGAACACTCTGCAGGGTTGTCTGCTCGCACCGATGGCATGGGCAATCTGGTGATGATCGATGTCAGTGATGACTCGCACCATCGTTCGTTGACGCAAGAACTGAAGGGCCGAAATATTGGTCCCGGTTTTCGCGGGGCTGTGGCAACACTTGGTGATGCCTATTCCGAAAGTTCATTGATCGGTTGTTTGTTGGATGAACTTTCCGGGATGCGTCACGTCGCTGGCTACGGCCGCATCGTTTCTGCACCACAGACTCCAGGATTTCTTTCCAATTCCCCTCAAGTTGGAACATGCGCAGGATGGCGAGCGGGTGGAGTTGCCGCTACAGCAAGTGGCGAAAGCATCCTCGGTGACTTGCCAACTGCACCAACGATTCACCAACTCATCGATAGCGATGATGCCTGGCATTACGAAGAAGAAGTTTCCTTTGGCACCATGCAGCGTCGGCGCCTCCTTGATATTTACCGAGGCGAAAACGGTGCAATCGAAATAGAAATGTGGTTCAGAGATTCACTGCATCGAGCAATTGATGAAGATGGCGCGCTCCATGAGTATGTCGTAACTGGCGAGCTTGATGCTGATGGCGTATTGGTTGCAGCGCACGCAACTCCACGCACATTGCCGATGGGCGATTGCCCGCTTGCAGCAGAGCATGTAACCCTGCTACTCGGACGCACACCGAACCAACTCGACGAAGGTGTGCGAACTCACCTTCGTGGCGAGCTTGGTTGCACGCACTTAAATGATGCAATGAGATTTATCCGCTCCACCGACGTGATGCTTACCCAGCTGAACTGAAAGAGAGAACAACCATGGATGCACTGCTTGCTGACCTGCGCGAATTTCTCGCGAATGCTCTTCCCGCCTGGCGCGCGAAGTGGCCTGACCAAGACACGTGGGAAGCCAAGTTGGATTGGCAGCGCACGATGGCTGAAGGTCGCTGGACAACGGCAACCTGGCCAGAAGAGTTTGGTGGTCGCGGTCTTGGCACCATGGAAATGCTGGCTATTGAAGATGTGGTTGCTCAATATGGCGCCCCACAGATCCCGGGCATGATCGGCGTAAAGAACGTTGCACCAACCTTGATGCGCTTTGGTAATGATGAACAACGCAAGAGCGTGGCAAAGATCGCTAACACTGATGAGTTCTGGTGCCAAGGTTTCAGCGAGCCAGGCGCAGGGTCAGACCTTGCCTCATTGCGCACGCGTGCGGTCATTGATGGCGATGAGTTCGTGATTAATGGTCAGAAAGTTTGGACTTCTAACGGCATGTACGCAACACACATGCAGTTACTTGCACGTACGGACCCTGATGCACCAAAGCACAAGGGCATTTCAGCGATTATCGTGCCAATTGATACGCCAGGGCTTGAAGTTCGCCCAATCAAGCAGATCAACGGTGGTGCTGAATTCGCCGAGGTCTTCTTCACTGATGTTCGCGTGCCTGTAGCAAATCTCATCGGACCTTTGAACGAAGGCTGGAACGTCACCATGACCACTCTTGGCCATGAGCGTGCTGGTGTTGCTGTGTTTGCAGGACGCCTTGAACAACGCATCCGCAACTTGGTCGAAGATGTCACCAAGAGCGACACCCAAATTTCGCCGATCATTGCTGATGAGCTTGCAGAGTTCTATGTGGAGAGCCGAGTGCTAGGCATGATGGGCCGCCAGATGCTCGCAAAAATTGCCGGTGGCGTTGCGCCAGGTTCCGAATCATCAGTTATCAAGATGGTGTGGAGTGAGTTGAGCCAGCGCGTAGACACGACGGTGATGGAACTTGCAGGCATCGATGGCATCACAGGTGACGCCAATGACGCCAAGGTTGGCTACCTCACTGCTCGCTCGGCAACGATCGCTGCAGGAACCTCAGACATCGTCAAGAACATCATCGGCGACCGTGTACTCGGTCTTCCACGCGACTAAGCATCGAAAAGGGATTTGAAGATTATGAATAGCTCAACGACTTCCGCGTCGGAACGTGCCGATTTCCGAGCCAGCCTGCGTGATTTCTTCACAGATACGTCACCTGAAACCCGTGTCCGTGAAGTCATCGCAAGTGATTCGGGTATTGACGAAGCAGCTTGGCGAGGCTTGGCAACGGACCTTGGTGTTGCTGGACTCTTGATTCCAGAAGAGTTCGGCGGCCAAGGCATGGGTATGGGAGAAATGGCTGTTGCACTTGAAGAGGCTTCACGCGCTTTGGCGGTCGTACCGCTCCTTGCTTCAGGTGTCTTGGCCCCAATCGCAATTCAGCTCGCAGGCGATGCCGCAGTGAATGTTGAAGTGTTACCAGCTATTGCAGACGGTAGCGAAATCATCACCGTTGCATTGATTGACGGCGCGGGTGTTAACACGGTTGCGCGGGATGAAAATGGCTGGAGTGTCTACGGCTCAAAGACAGCAGTGCTCAATGCGCGGATTGCAAACCGAATCTTGGTAGTCGCAACGACACCATCGGGAACTGGTTTGTTCCTTGTTGATGCGAAGGCATCGGGCCTTGTGATTACACCTCAACAATCACTCGATCTCACTCGACCAACAGCACTCGTTACCTTTGAAGGTGTTGCGGCAACTCGTATTGGTGGCGAATACAGCGACGCGTTAAAGGCATTGAATGCGTACGGACGCATTGCAGTGAGCGCGGAACTTCTCGGCATGTCAGAGAAGCTGATGGAGGTTTCTGTTGAGTATGCAAAGACCCGTGTTCAGTTCGGCAAGCCAATTGGTGCTTTTCAGGCCATTAAGCATCGTTGCTCTGAAATGTTTGCGCATGTTGAATCAATGCGCGCTGCGGTTGAGACCTCGTCACTTGTTGATCCAGCCGACGGCGCTTCCCTTCACGAACAGTCATTGGTAGTGAAGGCCTATTGCGCACGCTTTGCGCCTTGGGTTGCCGAAGCAACGATTCAGGTTCATGGTGGCATCGGCTTCACATGGGAACACTGCGCACATCTCTACCTTCGTCGAGTCAAGACGGATGAAATTCTCTTCGGTGACGCACTCTCGTGCCGCAACCAACTCCAACAACTGTTAGGACTCACCGCATGACCGACGCATACATTGTCGACATCGTTCGTACACCAACTGCGCGCGTGAAGCGTGATGGCAGTTCCTACTCACCTTTGCATTCAGCTGACTTAATGGCCGTGCCTTTGCGCGCACTTGTTGAGCGCAATGGCTTCGATCCCGTTTTGGTTGACGATGTCATCGGCGGTTGTGTTACTCAGATTGGCCGTCAGAGCAACAACATCACGCGCAGTGCTGTGCTTGCCGCAGGATTTCCGGAATCAGTACCGGCAACCACTGTTGATCGTCAATGCGGATCTTCAATGCAAGCAGTTGCCTTCGGTGCGCAAGGCGTGATGGCAGGCGCTTACGATCTCGTCATTGCTGCTGGCGTTGAATCAATGAGCACCACCCCAATGTTCAGTAACAAAAACGGTGAAGACCCATTCGGTCCAACAGTTGCCGCGCGCTATGCAGGTGGCGGTCTGGTTGAGCAGGGCATTTCCGCAGAACTCATTGCTTCACGTTGGGAATTGAGTCGTGAAGACATGGATACCTATTCATTGTCATCACATCAACGCGCAGCAGCAGCTCAGGCGGCCGGCACCTTGGCCAAGCAAATCGTTCCGGTGACCTTGCCTGATGGCACAGTCATCTCAGCTGACGACGGCATTCGCGCTGACAGCTCATTGGAAGCCCTCGGTGGGCTCAAGCCAGCATTTGTGAATGACGGCGCCAAGGAACGCTTCCCAGAAATCGACTGGTCCATCACTGCAGGCAACGCCTCTCAGATCAGCGATGGCGCTTCGGCAGTACTCATTGCCAGCGAAGCCATGGTTAAGAAATTAGGCCTGAAGCCTCGCGCCCGGATCGTGGCCTCGTCGGTTATTGGAGATGACCCAGTGGAAATGCTGTCTGCTGTGATCCCCGTGACCAAGAAAACCCTCGAAAAGGCGGGTCTGACCCTGGCCGATATCGATGCTTTTGAGGTCAATGAAGCTTTCGCAGCGCCCGTGCTGGCTTGGCTGAAGGACACCGGCGTGGATGTTGCCAAGGTCAACCAAAACGGTGGCGCAATAGCTCTAGGCCACCCACTTGGTGCTTCTGGTGGGCGCCTGTTGGTCTCCTTGCTGACCACCTTGGAAGAGACGGGTGGCCGCTACGGATTCCAGACCATGTGTGAGGCCGGCGGCCTGGCAAATGGCCTCATTATTGAGCGTCTCTAAAGGGGAAATCCCCCTATGTGAGGTCGCGCTCACTTTGGGGGATTACCTAGCAACGTCGTAAGCCGTTGCCGTAGGGTTGCGACTTACCGAATGGCTTGCGATTACCCCTTGCGACCATCCTTCACATGTTGCGATCCGGAAACCCCGATCCTCGCGACAAGTGCCAATTTTTGTGTTTCTCTTCTAGGAGTCTTTCGTGAATCTGCTTACTTTGTTGGAAATGGTCTCAGGCGGTTACGACGATCGCGTCGCGGTCGGCAGCCTGGCCGATGGCATGACCTACGCCCAACTGCGTGCTGCTGCTGCCCGCGGCGGCAAGTTGATTCAGGACTCCGGTGCTAAGAGCGTCATCTTCTGTGGCGAGAACGGGCCGTCATTCCCCATCGCACTCTTTGGCGCAGGTTTCGCCAAGATGCAGTTCCTTCCACTGAACTACCGCTTGGCTGAGGAATACATTGCCAAGGCAATCATGGGCATGCCGGCACCGTTCATCGTGACCGACAACCCAAGCATCGTGCCTGAAGGTTCAGCACAGGTAGTGATGACGTTTGACGAGTGGATTGAAAAGACCGGCAGCGGCGACGTTCCTGTCTTCGACTCAGAGCCAGACCCAGAAGACATTGCATTGTTGCTTCAGACATCCGGCACAACATCCGCTCCTAAGAGTGCAGTGCTTCGTCACAAGCACCTTGTCGCATACGTCCTTGGATCAGTTGACTTTGCAAGCGCAGAACCAACAGATGCCATGGTTGTTTCGGTTCCGCCGTATCACATTGCAGCAGTTGCGAACCTGTTGTCGAACTTGTACGCCGGCCGTCGAGTGGTGTACTTGGATCGCTTCACACCACAGATTTGGCTTGACACGGTTGAGCGAGAAGGCGTCACCAACGCAATGCTCGTACCAACAATGTTGTCGCGCATCGTTGAACACATGGAAGAAACTGGCCGTCAGGCTCCACCAACCTTGCGCAGCTTGAGCTACGGCGGTGCTCGCATTGCTCAGGCAACGCTTGAGCGTGCACTTGGTTTGTTCCCCAATGTTGGCTTCGTCAATGCTTACGGGCTCACGGAAACTTCATCTTCTGTTGCAGTGTTTGGACCAGAAGATCACCGCGATTCATTCAACAGCACGGATCCAGAAGTTCGTGTTCGCCTTGGTTCAGTTGGCAAGGTTCTGCCGAACGTCAATCTTCAGATTCGCGATAGCGAAGGCAATGAACTGCCACTTGGAGAACCAGGTGCAATTTGGGTAAGCGGCGAACAGGTTTCAGGCGAATACCTCGAAAGCGGCAAGGTTGTTGACGACGATGGCTGGTTCAATACACGCGACCGCGGTTGGTTGGATGCAGGAAGCTTCCTGTTCATCGAAGGTCGCACCGACGACACCATCATTCGCGGCGGCGAGAACATCGCTCCTGCAGAAATTGAAGAAGTCATTCACCGTCACCCAGCAGTGCTCGAATGCGCAGTTGCCGGCGTGCCTGACGAAGAGTGGGGCCAGCGCATCGCTGCGTTCGTTGTGCTTCGTGAAGGCATGACCTGCACAGAAGAAGACATTAAAGACTTCTGCCGCGAGAAGCTTCGCTCATCAAAGACTCCTGACTACGTACGTTTGCGTCACGAGTTGCTGCCACAAACAGCAACGGGCAAGTTGCTTCGCCGTAATTTAGTCACTGAGTTCGCTTTGCACGAAGAACAAAACTAAGTACTTCGCAACTACAACGCTAGGAGTTTGCCTTGGCTATTGATCTCGACATCTTGACGATGCGAATCCCGCCACAAGACAACCCAGAATGTGAATTTTTCTGGCAAAGCGGAGCCGATGGCCAGCTTCGATTTAAGCGTTGCGGTGACTGTGGGTACTTCTCGCATCCACCAACACCACGCTGCCCAAAGTGCCTAAGCGCAAAAATGGAACCAGAAGTGGTGTCCGGCAAGGGCACTGTGCTGAGTTTCACCGTGAACGTTCAGCAGTGGGTTCCTGGCCAAGAGCCGTACATCATTGTCATCGTCACGATGGATGAACAGCCTGATCTGCGCCTCACCGCATTGCTTGCTGGTGTGCCACTGGACATCGCACCGGCCGATCTCATTGGCAGCCGTGTGGAAACCCGGTTCCTTGCACGCGATGACATCTTTTACCCAACCTTCGTTCCAGAAGGAGCGCCAGCATGAGCAAGAACCCAGAACGCCTTTCATTCATCAGTGGTGTAGGTCGCTCAGCTTCTGGTCGTCGACTAGGCCGCACGGCTATGGACCTCACTCTCGAAGCTGCGCTTGAAGCAATTGAAGATGCAGGGCTCAAGCGTGAAGATATTGATGGTGTTGCTACCTACCCAGGTGGAGATGCCATTGCTTCTCGAGGTTTTGGTGGACCGTCAGCACCACAGGTGCAAGATGCCCTCCGACTAGATCTCAATTACATGTACGGCGCTGCTGAAGGTTCAGCACAGCTCGGCGCAATCATTGAAGCAACGATGGCTGTAGCCGCAGGTTTGGCTAAGCATGTGCTCGTATTCCGCACAGTCACTGAATCAACCATGCAAGGCGCCAAAGGCCGAAACCCCGGCCAAGGCATGCAGGCAGCTTCCGGCTTCATGGAATTCCTCGCACCATTTGGCGCAATCTCTGCAACCAACTGGTTTGCACAGGTTGCTCAACTTCATATGCATAAGTACGGCACCACGCGTGAGCAGCTTGCTCAGATTGCGTTGACCTGCCGCACGAATGCTGGGGTTAACCCACGCGCGGTATATCGGGATCCATTGACCATGGACGATTACTTAAATGCTCGCATGATTTCAACGCCATTGTGCTTGTTGGACTGCGATGTTCCGGTAGACGGATCAACCGCAATCATCATTTCCCATGTTGATTACGCCAATGATGCACCAAAGATTCCAGTGCACATCAACGCTGTTGGTACCGCGCAGTACGGCCGCCCATCATGGGATCAATACGAAGACATGACCTCAATGATGGCTCAAGGTGTGGCGAAGCAGTTGTGGTCACGCACTGACCTCAAGCCTGCCGATGTTGACGTAGCTGAGTTGTATGACGGCTTCAGCATCATCACCTTGGCGTGGCTTGAGGCACTTGGCTTCTGCGCACAAGGCGAAGGCGGTGCCTTTATCGAAGGTGGCCAACGCATCGCTCGCACCGGTGAGCTTCCGATTAACACCCACGGTGGTCAGCTATCTGAAGGTCGCCTGCATGGTTTTGGCCACGTCTACGAAGCCGCTGTGCAGTTGCGCGGCGAGGCTGGCGAACGTCAGATTCCTAACACTGAAGTTGCTGTTGCAGCAAACGGTGGCGGTCCAATCGCAGGTGCCATGTTGTTGACACGAGGTATTTCCAACTAGTTCAAGGAGTTCCGATGGTTCAATCAGCACGTATTGGATTCATCGGATTGGGCAGCATTGGGAAACCAATGGCGATTCACCTATCACGAAGTGGACTACCGCTGACGGTATGGGCTCGTCGACCAGAAGTGCTTGAAGAATTTCCTTCTTCGGTCCAACGTGCCCAAACACCAGCTGAACTTGGTGCACAATCGGATCTCGTCAGCATTGTGGTCTTTGATGATGCTGCCGTCGAAGAAGTGATGTTTGGTGCACAAGGTTTGGTCGAAGGCTTGGCACCTGGCTGCGTTGTTTTGGTGCACAGCACAGTCCCGCCGACGTTCATCGTTGATTTTGCTGCTCGGGCTAAGGCGCACGGCATCAAAGTGATTGATGCTCCTGTGAGTGGTGGGCCAAATGGTGCAGAATTGGGGGAACTCACGATCATGGCCGGCGGCAGTTCCGAGGATCTCGAGCAAGCCAAGCCACTCACCGATGTTCTTGCTACTTGCGTCATTCATCTCGGTGATATTGGCGCCGGTCAAAAAACCAAGCTGATGAATAACGCGGTGTTTACTGCCCAGTTAGCAATTGTTGAATCAGTTGTTCAGCTTGCATCAGAGTTGTCGATTGATCCGCAAGCATTGATGCAGGCAATTTCTTCCAGCTCGGGCAAGAGTTTTGCGGTTGACATGTTCCGGGGGGCCGGATCCGTCGAGGTCATCGCATCTGGTGCGGCAAAACCAGCTCTGACAAAAGACGTGAGCATTTTGCGCTCGCTAGTCGCATCAGATCCATTGGTCTTGCAGGCAGCTGAGCAATTTGTGAAATCGATGGAAACTGCTACGAAATAGCGAGACGATGGGGTCTTCGTCGAGAGGAACTCCATGAGCTTGAACGGCAAGGTTGCCTTTATTACCGGTGGCGCAATGGGCTTTGGCTACGCATTCGCGGAAACGCTTGGGCGCGAAGGCGCTTCAGTTGTGATTGCTGAAATCAATGTGCAAGGCGCAAATGATGCCGTAGCAAAACTTCAGGCCCAAGGAATCAAGGCAATAGCAGTTGATTGCGATGTTGCAAATGAAGATGCAGTCAACTCAGCGGTAGCAAAAGCGGTAGCAGAATTTGGCGGGATTGATATTTTGATCAACAACGCCGGCCTGCACTTAACGAAATACAACCTGCCCTT
This sequence comes from Candidatus Nanopelagicales bacterium, assembly GCA_028687755.1. Classification (NCBI taxonomy): domain Bacteria; kingdom Bacillati; phylum Actinomycetota; class Actinomycetes; order Candidatus Nanopelagicales; species Candidatus Nanopelagicales bacterium. Next base: position 40,599 of record JAQTZL010000006.1, on the reverse strand, counting down.
CACTACGTTGACTCGCGATGACGTACGAGCACTCTTTGACGTGAACGTTATGGGAATTGTGAACTGCTCGTGCGCAGCGATTGACTCGATGAAGAGTCGCGGTGGCGGCAACATCATCAATATTTCTTCTATGGCAGGCAACATGGCGACCTCGCCATATGGTGTGTCAAAGATGGCAGTTCGTGGACTCACGATGGCCTTCGCCAAAGAATTCGCTGATGCAGGTGTGCGAGTCAACGCCATCTCACCCGGATTGATGGCAACTGACAGCGCGATGGCAGATCTTCCTGCTGACATGGTGTCGATGATCATCAATCAAATGCAGTACATCCATCGTCAAGGTGAAGTAGCAGACATCGTCAACATGATGATGTTTTTGATTTCCGATAAGGCAAGTTTCATCACCGGGGAAACCTTCCGGGTGAGCGGTGGAGCATCGCTCTCCAGCTAACTGAAAGTTTTTACATGGCTGATTTACAAGCAGCGGCAACTGTTGTCCTCCTTCGGGAAAGCAATGATGGCGCTGAACTTCTGTTGTTGAAGCGCCCACAACACGGTGCTTTTGCAAACGCCTGGGTATTTCCAGGCGGGCGCGTTGAAGTGGATGACGTGCTCAGCGATGACGACGAGGAAGTCGATGTCGCTCGCCGCACTGCAGCGCGGGAAGCGATGGAGGAAACGGGACTCCACATTGAGCCGTCAGAACTCCACCACTTCGCCGTATGGCTTCCCCCCATTCAGGCACCGGTGCGCTTTCACACTTGGTTCTTTGTGGGCGTCGTTCCAGCGAATTCACTCGTTGAACTTCCAGAGACCGAACTTGTTGAGCATGTGTGGGTATCCCCACAAGAAGCTATTGCATTGCATCAGCGAGGTGAAATTGATTTGATGCCACCGACCTTCGTGACCATTCAAGGTCTGGCTGCAGCCACGAGCGTGGATGACATCCTTGCGATAGCCGCGGCGGTTGAAGAACCTCCTGTGTACACCAGTCATGGTGTGAAAACTGATGAAGGCATGATGCTTGTGTGGGCTGGCGACAGTGAATATCCGGACTCCGAAAACACCCAAGGCCGGCACCGCCTCTATATGGGGGACCGGCCTTGGGTGTTTGAGCGGATTCTTTAGAGGCTGCTCTTTTCCAAGATGTGAACAGTGCAGGAGGATCCCAAGCCGATCACGTGTGCCATACCAACTTTTGCGCCTTCGATCTGGCGTGCGCCAGCTTCATTGCGTAAGTGGGTAGCAACTTCCCAGATATTGGCAATACCGGTTGCTGCAATTGGGTGCCCCTTTGATTGCAGACCACCAGAAACATTCACGGGCGTCTTGCCATCACGCCAGGTTGCCCCTGAATTGAAGAAATCAATAGCGCCACCCGGTTCACACAACTGCAAGTTGTCGTAGTGGACTAATTCAGCAGCTGCAAAGCAGTCATGCAATTCCACAAGGTTCATATCCTGGGGGCCAACACCGGCCAGCTCATACGCCTTGATCGCGGCATTGCGAGTCACGGTGCTGACATCAGGAAATTCCTGAGCAGATTCGGTCCAAGGATCTGATGCCAACACCGAAGCGCTGATCTTCACTGCGCGGCGTTGCTGTTCAAGGGACAACGTACGCAACTTCGACTCACTGACGAGTACAGCTGCTGCAGCGCCATCGCAGTTCGCCGAACACATAGAACGCGTGTGTGGGTAGGCAATCATTGGATCGTTCATGATCTGCTCAAGTGACATCTTGTTTTGGTAGGCCGCATTCGGATTCAGTGTTGAATGTGAATGACTCTTTTCAGCAATGCGTGCGAAGAGTTCGAAATCTGCGCGTGGATCACTGTTGTTATAGGCCATACCAATTTGAGCAAACAAACCAGCCATGCCACTTGTACCGATGTAGCCATCGAGATTCTTGATGGCGCCATTACGACCCTTAGGTGTCCATGTTTCTGGACCGCTACCGACATCATTGCCGGTGAGTAGGCCTGCTCCGTAAAGCTTTTCAACACCCACAGCAATACCCATGTCTGATTCGCCAGACTTGATGGACATCATCACTGCGCGCATGGCGGTTGATCCTGTTGCACATGCGTTTGAGACGTTGTACGAAGGAATACCGGTTTGGCCGATCTGCTTTTGCAGGCTTTGTCCACTGGTTTGTCCGCGCAGGTTCCCGTAGCCCATGACTTGCATGTCGCGCATGGTCACGCCAGCATCCTTCAATGCAGCCAGCGCTGCTTCGGCAGCAAGATCGAGTACATCTTTGTCGGCACGCTTGCCGAACGGTGTCATGTGGATTCCGAGAATCCAAACGTTTTCAGTCATTGAATGTTCCTCGTCTTCTTAAACCGGCTCGAAGCCGAAGCCAATGGCCTCGACGCCTTCAGCGTCTTGACCGAGTGAATATGTCTTGAGCTGCACTTCCATGCCTCGTGTGATGATTTCTGGATCTGGATCGACACCGATGATGTTGCCCATCACTGTCATGCCGCCGCAGTCGATCACACCCGCGCAGTACGGAACAGGAACACCCTTGGCATCGTGATGCACGATGGTGAAGGTCTTCAAGATCCCAGTAGTCGGAATGTCGACCTCGGTGAAGTCAAGGGCGAAGCAATTTGGGCACGCGTTATGGCGACCAAATACCTTTGCCTTGCAGGCCATGCACTGTTGCGCAACCAAATGTGGCTGCGGCTCGAGTGCCAAGTAATTAACGATCGGAATCGGCAAAGCTCCTCCTTGGGAAACGTGTTCGTATAGGAAGAACTTAGGCAGAAAATGCCCTTCGCGTAGGGCACTTTGCCCAATTGCTACATCAAAGAACGAAGTTGCTCGACTGTTGCAACTGGATCCACACCCGCTGGAATCGTAATGTCCAAGCTGGTGACACCAGATTCCTTGTAAGCAGCCAGGCGTTCAGCAACAAAGGAGGCTGGACCCACCAAGGTTGCCTGATCAAGCCAAGCCTGTGGAACAGCTGCAGCTGCCTCTTCACGCTTACCAGTGAGGAAGAACTCCTGAATGGCCAGCGCCTCATCCACCCAACCCATGCGTTGGGCCAGATCGTTGTAGAAGTTGGCATTGCGAGCACCCATGCCACCGACATACAGGGCAATGTGATTGCGCATACCCGCGAGCAGGGCGTCACGATCAAGATTGTCGCCAATAGCCACGGTGGTATTTGCAACGATGTCTAAGGAACCGAGTTCTGGTGAGCGCTTGGCTAGGCCTGGTGCCAAAGCGGCTCCAAATACCTGTTGTGCTTTTTCTGGGACCCAGAAGAAGGGCAGCCAACCTTCAGCAATTTCGGCTGCGGTTTCTACTGACTTATCCCCAAGAGCGGCGAGGTAGATCGGCACAATTGAGCGGTCTGGCTTGTTGATGAGCTTGAGCGGCTTACCTAAACCTGTGCCGCCGGCTTCCTTAGTCAGCGGAACACTCACGGTGTCACCGGAGTACTCAACAACCTCGCGCCCAACAACCTTGCGAACAATGTCGACTACTTCTTTGGTTCGAGTTAGTGGCTTGGAGTACGCCATGCCGTGGAAGCCTTCAACGACCTGTGGGCCTGATGCACCAAGGCCAAGATGGAAACGACCGCCACTGAGATGGTCACAGCCTGCTGCGGTCATGCCCAACACACCTGGCGTACGGCTGTACACATTCAAGATCGCGGTGCCAAGGCCGATCGTGCTGGTCTTCGCAGCGAGATAGCCAATCGCTGAAACTGCATCGAAGCTGTAGGCCTCTTGTAACCAAAGGAGATCTAGACCCGCTTGTTCAAGATCCAAAATTGTCGGCGTGAGCGCAACAACATCTTTGGTGTAATCAAGGGTGTACGACAAACGCATGGCAGGTCCTCTCATAACCGAGTGCTTCTAAGACAAGACTAGCTAGTACTCGCCAGTCCAAGTTGGGTGCTTTCTTTTTCAAGTTGGCGCATCTTGGTAGGGCGCAATCGCCAAGTAACCCAAATAGCGACAACGCAGCCATACCCGATCACCACAGTGATTGAGGTGCGTTGAGCTACAGCACCGGCAAGCAACATGCCGATAGGCACGGTGCCACCCAGGGCAGTCATCCACAAACCCATCAGGTGGCCACGTCGTTCAAGTGGTACGTGGCTTTGTGCCGAAGCGTTGAGGCCAATCACTACAAGTTGGTATGAGATTCCAAGAACGAAAATCAATGGGTAAGCCAATGGCGCCTGTCGTACGAAAAGCAGGATCGCCAGAATGACGCACACTCCAATGAGCCCAGAGCCAATGACTTTGAATGGATTGCGACGCACGAGGAACGTGCTGAGTCCGATTGCGCCAAGCACCGCACCACCACCGAGACACGCATACAACCAACCGTAAGCCGACGACTCAACGTCGATGCCAAAGTTTTGACCAGCGATCGTGGGAAGTTGATACAAGAAGGTCAAGGTGAATAGAGCAAGGGCAAACACACTCACGATAATGCGTCGCACGAATGGGTCTTCGCGCATCATTTCAAGACCGCCGCCGAGTCCTGACGTGGCATTGGTGCCAGGTTTGCGTGCGGGAAAGCGCACGAGGTACACCGCGGTCATGACGAATACAAAGCTCGCCGCGTTAAGCAGCATCACACCTGAAGCCCCAATAATGGGAAAGAGGATGCCGCCAAGTGCTGGGCCGATAACCCGTGCCGCATTCATTTGCGTTGAGTTCAAGGACACTGCTGCACGGAGGTTTTCGGGGCCCACGAGGCTTGGAACAGAAGATCCCCACGCCGGACCAATCATTGCGTTACCAATGCCCACGCCAAGGACGCAAAGAAAGACACCAGTGAAGTACAGCTCTGGGCGGGCTAAGACATATGCCAATGTCAATACACATAGCACTTGCCAGGTCTGCATGATCAAAATGAACTTGCGTACATCAAAGCGGTCAGTCATCCAACCGCCAACAGTGGGCAGGAACAACATCGGCCCAAGTTGGGCGAACGTAATGATGCCTACTGCAAGTGGCGATTTTGTGCGGTCATAAATAAATGCACCGAGCACAATGGTTTGCATCCATGTGCCAATCTGCGACATGAATGAACCGAGTAAAACATAGCGAAAAGCCCGCACCTGCAATGCAGATCGAGCGGTGCCGATCTGCTGCGGGTGCGGGCTAGTCGTAGAACCCGTTGTGTCTGAACTCAACGAATCAGTGGATCTCGTGGCATTCCAAGGATTCGTTCAGCGATTACGTTGCGGCTAATTTCTGAAGTGCCGCCTGCAATGGTGAGGCAACGATTGAAGACGTACTGGTAGGTGATCTCTGCGTTTTCACCATCGACGCCACCATCTTCAAGCAGCTTCATTGCAACTTCAGTCGTGGACTGAGCAAGTTCAGAAACAAGAACCTTGGTGATGTTGCCTTCAGCTCCTGGACCTGAACCAATAACTGCACGCGTTGCAGCGCGAAGGTTCATCAAGCGAATGACCTGCTCGAGTGCTACCTGCTTGCCAACTTCGCGATCATGACCAAGATCAGCCTTGACGCCGCCTGGCAAGAGATCGATGAGGTCGTATGCATCAATACCGTTACGAGCCTGACCACCGATGGTCACTCGCTCGTTTCCAAGGGTTGCGCGAGCGACAGCCCAGCCGTTATTGATGTCACCAACGACATCTTCATCTGCAACAAACACGCCATCGAAAAAGACTTCGTTGAACATTTCATCGCCACTGTTTTCGCGAAGTGGGCGGATGGTTACACCTGGTGCATCCATCTTGATCACCATTGCGGTGACACCCTTGTGCTTTGGTGCCTCTGGATCTGTGCGCACTGTTGCTAGACCGAACTGGCAGTACTGAGCGCCGGAAGTCCAGACCTTTTGGCCATCAACCTTCCAGCCACCATCGACCTTGACGGCCTTAGTTGAAACAGCGGCTGCGTCTGATCCGGCACCTGGTTCCGAGAACAGCTGGCACCACACCGTTTCACCGAGCATTGCTGGGCGCAACCAACGCTGAACCTGATCTTCGGTAGCCAGTTGCGACAAGGTCAAACCAACCCAGCCGGTGATGCCGAGGTTAGGAACATCAATTCCGGTGAACTCTTCTTCGATCACAATCTGCTCAACAGCCGATGCCTGACGACCCCAAGGCTTGCCCCAGTGAGGAACCAAGTAACCGGATTCAAAGAGCACGCGACGCTTATCAGCATCTGCAGCTGCGTGATAGGCAGCAACTGCAGCCTTTGCTTCTGCACGGAAGCTTTCAGCTTCTTCAGGTAGATCGAAGGCATACACACGATGGTTGCCGTTTGCGCTTAACGCAGTGAGGTCAGCTGCAGCATCATCGGAGGTTCCGAAAATTACTGCAGTTGCAGCAGCACGCTTGAAGTACAGATGTGCATCGTGCTCCCAAGTGAAGCCGATACCGCCGTGGATCTGAATGTTCTTGCGAGCATTGAATTCAAAGGCTGGCAATGCGAGAGCTGCTGCTGCAGCTGCTGCGATTGGGCCAGCCTTTGGATCAAGAACGGTACGAGCGGCATCCCAAGCAGCAGCTGTTGCCATCTCTGTCTGAATCAACATATTGGCGCAGTGATGCTTGATGGCCTGGAAGGTTGAGATTGTGCGACCGAACTGTTCGCGAATCTTCGCGTATTCGGTTGCAAGTTCTGTGGTTATACGTGCACCACCTGCAGCTTCTGCTGCAGCAAGCACGCGACCGATGCGAAGAGCGAGTTCGCCACCACCAACGATGACTTCTGCAGGTGCATCCTTGAGTTCAACCTTGGCATTGCGACGGGAATCATCAATTGACTTATTAGGCGTGATGGTTGCATTTGATGCAGGAACGATGACGAGGTCATTACCAACAACAAATGCAAGGTGCGTTGAAAGTTCAGCAGAAGTTACTGACTTTGCGGTTCCGCTCGCCTTGCCGCCTGCAACGCTGACGTTGTTGCGCAGCGAGAAACCTGAACTAGATGTGCCCTCTGCAAAACCTGGAAGCAATGCTTGTTTCTGTGCGTCGGTGCCTGCAGCAGCGATGGTTGCTGAAACAACAACCGTTGGAAGGAAGGCACCTGGTGCAACAACGCGACCAAGTTCTTCAACAACGATGGCGGTCTCTTCGAGGCCAAAGCCTTGGCCGCCGAATTCTTCAGGCAAGTGAAGACCAAACATGCCGTTGTCAATGAAAGGTGCCCAGAATGCTGGGAGCACTTCTGTTGGCGCGTCAAGCGTTGCGCGAGCCTGCGCGATGCCTCCGTTGTCGGCGAGCAATGAGCGAGCAACGTCCGCGAGTGAGCGGTGTTCTTCGGTGAGAGCCAGGGACATGGCAGTTCCTTTCGAAAGTTCAACGACCAAACGAGAAAAAGAATAGCGGAATTATCGAACTCTTTATCCCAAATGGCCTAGAAAAGCCGAGAGGCCCAGTTCCGAAGAACTGAGCCTCTCGAAGTCACGTTGGCGAATTAGGTGATTGCGCCAGCGATCTTGAGCTCAATGAGCTTCTCGTCGTTGATGCCAAGCTCACGCATGACCTCATCAGTGTGCTCAGCGAACTGTGGTGCACGGGTAAGGGTTGGGTTCACTTCGTCGAAGAGCACTGGGCTGGCAACGAGCTCGCGGTCCTTGCCATCAGCGTCGACGACCTTGGCGATCAAGCCGTTGTCGCGAAGACCCTTGTCTTGGCTGATTTCCCAGAAGTCTTGAACAACTGCCCATTGACCAGTCTGGGTTCCTAGGACGGCCTTGAGCTCTTCAAGGTTCATTGACGCAAAAAGTTCAGCAACCAAGGCGCGGCCTTCGTAACCGTTTTGCACGATTAAGCCGGCATCTGCAAAGCGAGGATCTGCCTTCCAATCAGGCTTGTTGAACGCATCGCAGAACATTGGCCAGTACTGACCTGGCTGCAACATGGTCAACATGATGAAGCGGCCATCCTTGGTGCGGTACGAACCAGTGAGCGGGTTGCCTGGTGTGCCAGCAGGTGGAACGCGCTTTGGAGCGGGGGTTGGTCCGCCAATAAGCATGGCAAGGTTTGAGCCAAACTGGGTTGACCATGCGCCAACGCCAAGCAGCGAAACGTCAACCACTGATGCTTCGCCAGTGACTGCACGCTTGTATAGCGCTGCTGCGACGCCACCTGCAATGGTCATGCCACCGGTGTTGTCACCGAAAGCGCCGGTTGGCATCTGAGTGAGGTCAGTTGCGTCATCCCAGGTGGTTGCCCAGCCTGCGCCACTGCGAGCCCAGAAACCCGTTGAGTCGTAACCACCCTTGTCGCGCTCGTCACCTTTGTTACCAAAGGCAGTACCGCGCACGTAAATGATATTTGGGTTGATTGCCTTGATTTGATCAACGTCAATACCCATCTTGCGGCGTGGGCCTGGCAAGAAGTTAGTGAGGAGAACGTCGCTGTTGAGCACGAGTTCACGAAGAATTTCCTGAGCCTCAGGCTTGGTCAGGTCCATACCGATGCTGCGCTTGCCGCGGTTTGGGCCTTCCATGATTGGGAAGAAACTTGATCCTGGAGCCAGAGCATCAAGGCCCATCACTCGAACGAGACCACGCTGGGCATCGCCAGTGACGGCATGCTCAATCTTGATGACGTCGGCGCCCCAGTCGCAAAGCACTGCTCCTGCTGCAGGGACGAAAGTGAACTGCGCGATCTCAAGAACGCGCACTCCCTTCATTGGACCACTCATGAACGCTCCTTAGTAATGCGGATCTGACGAAGGCCCACCGTAATGGTTTCGATAGGGGTTACGCCAGCCTTTTCTTAGGGACAAAATATTCTTCAAAATCTTTCCGAAAACCCCTTGCGTGGAGTTATCGTAAGTATTACCGTAACGCCATCGGTCCTGGTGACCGAGAAGTTCTGCCCCATAAAAGAACACCTTCGGCCAAGGAGGCCCCCGTGCTTGAAAAAGACGTACAGATCATCAGTGTTGATGACCACGTAATTGAACACCCAACTGTGTGGACCGATCGCCTTCCAGCCAAGTTCAAGGAAGCCGGCCCGAATCTGGTTCGTGACGCAGTCAATGGCGATCACTGGACATACGAAGGTGCACAAGCAGGCAACTTTGCGTTGAACGCAGTCGCAGGCCGTGCAAAAGAAGACATCGCAATGGACCCTCGTTCATATGATGACATGCGCGATGGCTGCCATGACATTCATGAGCGGATTAAAGACATGGACATCGAAGGTGTTCATGCACAGTTGAACTTCCCGAACATGGCTGGCTTCGCTGGCACAACCTTTGCGACCTCCAAGGACAAAGAACTCGGCCTTGCATCAATCCAGGCATACAACGACTGGATCATCGACGAATGGTGTGCTGCTTACCCAGACCGTCAGATTCCGCTTGTGATCGTGCCATGGTGGGATGTTGACCTCACGGTCAAGGAAATTCACCGCACAGCCGACAAGGGTGCAAAGAGTTTCACCTTCGTTGAGCTCCCACATCGTCTGGGCCTTCCTTCATGGCACACCGATCACTGGAACCCAATGCTGCAAGCAGCAACCGATCGCAACATGCCAATCTCGATCCACTTCGGTTCAGGTGGTTTCCCACCAGGCGTGTCAACAGAAGGCGTCACCACCAACTTCACCGTCGGTATTTCACTCTTCGCGTTGAACTCAGCTAACGCAACCGCAGAATTGTTGCTGTCACCTGTGTTCCACAACTACCCAGATGTGAAGTTCGTGTTGAGTGAAGGCGGCATTGGCTGGGTTCCTTACATGCTCGAGCGTATTGACTACGTCTGGGATCGCCACCGTTGGTACAACGATGTGAACCGCGAAATCAAGCCTTCAGAGCTGTGGTTCAAGAACATGTATGCACCGTTCATCTACGACGATGCAGGCATCTTCTCCCGCCACCTCATTGGCATCGACAACATCATGTTTGAGTCGGATTACCCACACTCAGACAGCAACTGGCCACACACCCGCAAGATGCTCGAAGAGTCACTTGCAAACGTGCCAAATGATGAAGCCGCAAAGATAGCAGAACTCAATGCTCGTCGCGTGTACAACTTCCCACGCAAGGGCTAATTGCTCGATACGTAAAAGAAGCGGCGTCCGGAATTCCGGACGCCGCTTCTTTGTATTACTTTCCAACACATCGCACAAACAACCGATGAAGATGAAATAGTGGCTCCAACGATCTTCATGCAAGAAGTCTTAGCGGAACACTCACAAAGGAATGACGATTCATGGAACATTACACAAGACCAGATATCGCAGCATGGAAAGAAGCCGGCCTTGATTTCTACGTAAAGAATCAAGTTGCCTTTCTTGTTTTGAATCGTCCGCATATTAAGAATGCAGTGACGCACCCTTTGCGCAACGCGATTCTCAAGGCTCTTGATGAAGTCAACATCAATGCAGACATTCGTGCTGCAGTGATTCATGGTGCCGACGGCGCTTTTTGTTCGGGTGCCGACTTGACTGAAGCGGATCACATTGAAATTCCTGCGGACTATCGCCGTGGATTCCAGCAACACATTGCTCGCGAAGATGGCTTGCTGCATGGTTGGTACCGCGTTATCGAAAAAATGTGGCACAACCTCAAGCCAATCGTTGCTGCTGTTGATGGTGCGGCGTATGGCTTTGGTGCGAACTTCGCTCTAGCCGCCGATTACATCGTTGCTGGTGAAACTGCTCGCTTCTGCGAAGTCTTTGTTCAGCGTGGTCTGCCGCTAGAAGCAAGTGCTGCATACATTCTTTCTCGCAGCGTGAGCCCAGTGCGCGCTAAGGAGATCGCGCTTTTCGGAGATCCACTCCCAGCGCCAAAGGCACTTGAATGGGGCCTAGTAAACGTTGTGGTTCCGCCTGCTGAAGTTCTCGCGAAAGCTACCGAAGTTGCTGAGCGTTTGGCCAATGGACCAACAATCATGATCGGACAGATAAAGGCCCAGCTCAACGATGCTCTGGATCAGAACATGCGTCAGTCGTGGAAGGATGAGGTTACGTACCTCGGTATGGGTCCTGGCCCAGACGGCCAGGAGGCCATGCTTGCCTTCAAGGAAAAGCGCGCACCGAAGTTCACCGGACGTTAAGGAGCACCGCTGTGGCTAGCGAACTCATCAAAGTCAGTGCGACCGCAGAGTCGACTGCATCGGCCGAGGCTGTGTTTGCACTGCTTGCCCATGGTGAGACCTGGCCACAGTGGAGTCCTATTAAGACCTACGCGCTGCATACGCCAGGCGTGGATGGCGGCGAGAGTGTTGGCGCAATCCGTCAATGGAACAGCGGTTTGATGATGAATCTCGAGCAGATCGTTGAAATCAACGCGCCAACAAAGTTCGCGTACACGCTGAACGAAAGCAAACTGGTTGCGGTGAAGGATTACCGAGCCGACGTTGACGTCACTCCAACTGCTACCGGGTGCACGATTACATGGAGTTCGCAGTTTCGTCCAAAGCTTGTAGGCACCGGCTGGTTCTGGAAGTTGGCTCTAGGCAAACTCGGTATGCAACTTGCTACTGGTGTTGCCACGCATGCAGCGACACCAGTAGTTCAGTAGCTACTCTGCAGTCAGTAGCGCACAAGCAGCAAAGCCACCAACTGCGTTGCTCACAACACCAACCTCAGGCTTATTTGGCAGCGCGCGGTCGCCTGCAGTGCCACGAAGTTGACGGGTGACTTCAATAAAGAAGTTCGCACCATGGCGACGACCAACGTTGCATGCTCCACCGTCAGTGTTCGTTGGCAATGAACCAGTAGCACTTGTTGCTCCTGAGCGAACAAAAGCACCGCTTCCCCCTTCGTCACAGAATCCAAGTGCTTCCAACCACTGCATGGCGATGAAACTGAAACCGTCATAAAGGCCAGCAGTGTTCACATCGCTTGGCTTGAGATCCGTGCGTGACCACATGCGCTTTGCTGCCATCCACGGTGATGAATGGGTCATGTCGCGAACCAAACTGAAGTCAGCTTCCGCGGTGGTGCCATTTGCCCATGAATCAAAGAAGACTGGCTTTTGCTTCATGTCACGTGCACGTTCTTCAGTCGTAAAGATCAATGCGCTGGATGAATCAACCGGGTAGTCGCAGTCGAGCAGATGCAGTGGCTTTGCGATGTAACGCGAGTTCATGTAGTCATCCATGGTGAGTTCTTCATGGAAGAAGGATTCAGTTGGGTTGGCAACGGCAAACTTGCGCTGAGCGATTGCGAATGCACCGAAGTCTTCTTCAGTTGATCCGTACATCGCCATGTGGCGCTGCATGTACATGCCGGCCCAGTGCGATCCGGTAAATGATCCGTAGGGCATACCGAATTGCATGTTGCCTGGAATGCCGCGCTGTGGCCCAAGCATCGCTGCACCGCCGGCAGCACCTGCCTTATGGACCGTGCGAAGGGTCAACACAGTTTCAGCCGAACCAGAAGCAATCGCAGCAATTGCGTGCATGGCAGCGACACTGTATGCAGCACCGTCAACGTTGCCTGAATAGAAAGCAACATCAGGAATTCCGAGCATTGCAGCGGTATGGGTTGATGAAACAAACTGATGCGGGAAGCTGTGCACCACAACGCCATCAATATCTGTTGGCTTAATGCCAGCGTCATTCATTGCAGCAACGCTTGATTGCGCAGTCAGCTTGTCGAGAGTTAGACCGCTGCCGCGGCTTACATCTGAGTAACCAACACCGACGATTGCAACACGATTCTTTTTAGCCATGAGTAACTCCTGAAGTAGATAAGCCAGTAGTTACTGGGCAGCTGGGCGGAAGACGGGCAAGGTGAAGCCTTCACCGAGGGGAGCAAAGGTGACTTCAACGCGATCGCCAACCTTGACACTTTCGGGATCGATTTCCACGATGTTTGTGATCATCTTCAATCCTGGTTGTTCATCAAGTTCAACAACGGCGAGAACAAATGGCAGTTTGTCTTCAAACCAAGGATGGAACGCCTGGGTTGGAATGCAGAAGGTGTAGACCGAACCCTTGCCGGACACCGCTGCATGACCGAGGTCAAAACTTAAGCAGTGTGCACAGATTGGTTCCGGTGCATGCTGGAAATATCCGCAAGCGTTGCAACGTTGAATGACCAATTGACCATTGTTTGCGCCATCCCAAAAGGGTGCAGTTAATTCATTTGGCAGCGGAAGGGGTGGAAGAACCTCAGTTGTCATGTCGTTTCCTTTTCTATTCGCTGTCTTCTGGCCATAGGGCGTCATCAGTGAGTCCGCCCATCCCATGCGGGCCACCATCAATGGAAAGTGTTTGGCCTGTGATCCAGCTGCTCATCTCACTGCAGAAGAACAACGCACCATTGGCAATATCGATTGGGTACCCAACTCGACGCAGGGGCACATTCGCTCCCATGCTTTCCGCATCCATGCCAAACCGCTCCCATGAACGCAGCGCACCTTCGGAGGCAACACCACCAACGGCAATCGCATTAGCGCGTACGCCCTTTGGACCCCATTCGGCAGCGATCACGCGGGTGAACATCTGCAAGCCAGCCTTGCCCGCTGAGTAGGCAGAGCCGCCTTTGACGCCTTGCACGCCCGCTGCCGATGACATCGAAACGATTGAGGCATGCTTGGACTTCAAGAGATGTGGAAGCGCGGCATGTGCACACAGGTACGCAGATGTCAGGTTGAGTTCGATGGCATTACGGAAACGATCCGGCGGGGTGTCTTTGGTAGGAAACATGTAGGCCCCACCGGCATTGTTGATCAGAATGTCGAGTTGGCCGAACTCATTGATCGTACGATCGATCATGTTCTGCACTTGATCGTCTTCGCGAACGTCGGTCTGTACAGCAATTGCTCGGCGCCCAGTTGTGGCCATGATCTCTTCTGCGGTGGTCTGCAAGCGTTCAACCTTGCGGCCAGAAAGCACGACGTCAGCGCCGTGCTCGGCGAAGAGGTGTGCTGTTGTGGCTCCGATACCTGTTCCACCACCGGTAATGATTGCAACGCGGCCCGTGAGATCCAGCATGTTCATGTACGACTCTTTTCCGATTGGCAGTGGGCTCACGGTAAATCTTTCGATACGACTTGTCCGGGTTTCACCGAAATTGCTTGAACCAAAACACTCCCGACAAATCGGGCATCGGCTACTCTCGAAGTGATTGAAGTGACCGTGCGCTCTTGAGGATGAAACGTGCCGTATGAACTCCCCGTTGTTGGGCGTGTGCTCACCAATGCAGTTAGTGGGCCGAGCAATCCAAGTCCACCTCGCCCGCCGCATTCAATTCGGCGAACGTCCACACTCGACATCGACTTTCCCAATGGACTCCAAGAAAGTCGACGGGTTCGCGGACGTGCGCGTGACTTCCTCACCAACGGTGATGAGACCAAAGTTCTTGCAGATGATGTGTTGGTAGCGACGGTCAACCAAGACCGCTCCTATGAATTTCTCTTCAGTTTTCCTGATCGCCCTGCTTTGCAAGCCATGGTCGGGCCCGAAGGAACACCCAACTCGCGCCGCGTGATGAATAGCCTCGTTCCGGAAGAACGAGAAGCGGGAAGCCCCTTGTATTTATTGCTGGATGACATGCCAGGCGCGTTATTCATTTCAGGCCATGTGCTTGTTGAATGGATTGCGCCTGAGCAGCGAAGTTCTCACATGAGTGGCGACTTCATGGCTCCCATCGACGTATGTATGGGTTATGCAGCTGGATCAAACGCAATTGGCGAAGATGGAAAGTGTCTACTCATCCATCAGGTGCAACCTGCGGGCCCTCTGACAACTGATACGGATCCACTTGCTTGGCACAAACTTCAAGATGAAACTGATCAACCTGCCTTGCGTCGTGCGCGACGCATCGACGCGTGGATTGATGATGACATTCATTTTGATGCGTACTTCCAAGACAGCTGCACGACACCAAGCCACGGCAGAGTTGCAGTCCACGAATACTGCTTGAACGGGACGGCAGATCTGCACACTGGCGAATTGCTAACTTTGAATGTAGATCCAAGAGTGCTTCCCTTTGATGCTTGCCCTCAGGCAGCGAAGAACGTGCACCGCATGATCGGAATTCCAGTACAAGACTTCCGCCAAGCAGTGGTAGATCAATTACCTGGAACCTTGGGTTGCACGCATTTGAATGATGCACTTCGTGCGCTAGCTGAAGTTCCAATCCTGGTTGCTTCACTTCAGTAGTTTTGTCACACAAGCCGGTACTCACTGCAGACCGGCCGAGGAAAGGGAAAGCATGGCTGTCGATGTGCCTGCTGGCATTCAACCCATTGGCCCAGCCGTACCAACCCCTGCTCGCAGGAACAATTCAATCCGACGTACTTCAACCATTGACGCGACATGGGATGGGGATATTCGCGATGCAGATATGCACCTCATTGGTAGATGTCGTGACCTCTTCACACCCGCCGACAACTCTTCGCCGGCTGTGATTGCAGAAGATGTTCTGAACGTCACGGTTCGCCCGAATCGAGTAATCAGTGAGATTTCCACCATTCCAGCACTCGAGGGAATCGATGTCCTGATCGATATGAAGGGTGGGTTGCGCACCAAAATTGTTGAGTCATTTCCAGATCAAGTTCAAAGGGGAACACCTCTGTATCTTTTACTTGACGATATTTCTGGGGCGACCTTGGTTTCGGGATTCGCATTTACTCATTGGATGGCCCCAGGTGAATTACCGAAAATGGACTCGTTGGATCCAGATATCAAATCGCGCAAACTTAAAATGGTGGGGATTTGCGCTGGGTTCCAACAAGGTGCATCTGCGTTAGGTGAAGATGGCCCACCAGCAAAACACGCAACTCGAGTTGTGCCGAATCTTCCTGTGGAATTTGACCCTTACGCATGGCATGAACTATTCGAGACCACCGAAGTTTCTGCTCGCAGATCACGTCGAATCGATGTCTGGCGCGAGGAAGACGAGTGGGTCATTGATTCGTTCTTCCAAGATTCGGGAACCGCACCATCTGGCAATCGAATCGCAGTGCATGAATACACGATTCAGGCGCGAGTGAATGTCGTGAGTGGCCTTGTAACAGCTATTGAAGCGATACCTCAAGTGCTTCCATTCTTGGAATGCCCAATGGCAACATTGTCGGTGCATCGTTTGGTGGGTCAACCTATTCGCGATTTCCGCTCAAACGTGAATGTGCTGTTGCCTGGTATTGATGGATGTACACACATGAATGATGCGTTGCGTGCACTTGCGGAAGTACCAGTCCTGGCCGCTCATCTCGCATAACTCTCAGCGCATTACGAAGCTTGGGAATCCTTTGGCGGATGCATCATTGTGACTTCATCCGTTGTGGTGTCAAGAATTACGTACGAGAGCATTCCGTAAGCACCAGGTTCTCGAGAAAACACAAGTGATCCAGGATTAATCACGAGTGTGCGACCAAATCGTTCGACCATCGGCACATGGGTATGACCAATAATTAAATAATCTGCATCCAATTCATCGCATCGTGAAAACAGTGGGTCGCCTGCATACAGGTAGTGACCGCGTGGTGCCCAAGGGCTTGCGTGAGTCATCAGCAGTGTTTTGCCACTGACCGTAGTACGGATTTCGTCAGGTGTTTCGGCGATGAAGTCAAGATTCGATTTGCGTACGTGTTCTCCTGAGCGAGCGCGTTCGCCATTTGGACCCATCAAGACCCATTCATGATTGCCTTGGATATAGCGAATCTGATTGTCTCGAATAATTTCGGTGACTTCATTGCTGAGGCGATATTCATACTGAGCATCGCCGGCACACAGGATTTCATCAACCCCATCGGCGATCATGGATTCCACTGTTCGCTGCAGATGTTCATCCTGACAATGAACATCGGAAACGATGCCGAGCTTCACATGGACTCCAGATGGGTTGCGGCCAACGCGAGTGACTCTAGGCCAAGGCATGAATCCAAATAGGCGAGTTGACCGGATTGGACTGGCGTAATGGCTTACCGCGGTGGTGAAATTAGCCGACTGGGAGGCAGATCACATCCCGCTTGGCATAGCATCAGCACACAAGAACCGCCACAATTTGAACTCCACCGCGTTCCACCCCGAACGACGGTGTGCCTCGAAAGGAATACTCAATGCCAGTTGCACCAGGTGCCCGTCTTCGTAACAACACTTCAGGTTGCGAAGTTGTCGTCGTGAAGGCTCCAACCCAAGCCGGTGAACTCTCTTGCGCTGGTGTGGTCATGACCACCGATGCTCGTGAAGGTTCGCCTACTGTGGGCGCAGGCGAAGTTATCGCCCTCGGCAAGCGCTACAGCAACGATGAAGTGGGAATTGAAGTGTTGGTTGTTGCACCAGGCGAAGGTCCACTCACCTTCGAGGGCGCAGAACTTTCACAGAAGCAGGCTTCAGCTCTTCCAGCTTCCGACTAATTCAACGAATAAACGTAAAGAAGTCCCGGTGGCGCTAGCCACCGGGACTTCTTTTTAGTTCTGCCCAAAGAACTAAGCCCGTGCAGCCTCGTAACGCTGGCGGTATTCAGCCTTTGAGGTTTCCTTTGTGTCCACATCTGTTGCAAGTGCACGAAGGCCACCAACGGTTGCTTGATCACGTGGCGTGTGCTTGAACGGATCCCAGTTGAAGAAGTTCGCGACATTCTCGTGCGTGATCATGTCGATTTCCTTGTCACTGCAGTTTGCAGCTTCGAGTTCCTTCAGCAACAACTCAGGTGAGTATGGCCAGGTGCAATCTGAGTGTGGGTAATCACATTCCCAAGCAATGGTGTGAGTGCCATAGCGCTCGCGGGTAAGGAGCGCAGTTGGCTCAGTGATGAAGCAGGCAAGGAAGTTGTCCTTCCAAACCTCGGTTGGAGTCTTGCCCTTTGGCAGGGAATCAAGGTGTGTCCATGAATGGTTCACCATGTGACGATCCATGCGATCAAGAAGGAATGGAATCCAACCCAATCCGCCTTCGCTCATTGCAAACTTGATATCAGGGATGCGCTTGAGCACACCGCTGGTGAGCAAGTCTGATGCAGCAATCGTTGATACGAGTGCCGCCAAGATGACGATGTCATCTGGAAGTGTCACTGGTGGGCGCTGGATCAAACCAAAGCCACCACCAATGTGCATGGATGCAACCATGTCGGTGTCAACAAGTGCCTTGAAAATTGGATCCCAGTATCCGGTTGAGAAGTCCGGCATACCAACGCCGTAAGGGGTTTCTGGCATCGTGATGGAACGACAGCCAACACCCTTTGCAGCAAGACGGTTGATTTCCTTGACTGATTCATCAACGTCGAAGAAAGGAATAATGCCCATAGGAATGAAGCGGCCTGGGTATGCGCCGCAGAGTTCATCAAGCAGATAATCGTTGTATGCCTTGATCGCTGTGAGCGACAGTTTCTTATCTGGCAGCGATGCAAGGTGAGTGCCTGCGAAGCCTGGAAAGGTTGGGAAGTTCATGCCGGCAAGCACGCCGTTGACGTTCATGTCGCGTACGCGCTGATGAATGTCGTAGGTACCTGGGCGCATCTCCGAAATGTCAGTTGGATCAAAGCCCCACTCTTCCTTTGGCCACGACACCACAGCGCTGAGGCCTGGGCTACCAACAGAAACACCTTGGAACATCCAGGCATCAACGTTTGGATTATCGGGATGCTTCACGAGCTTTGGAGCTTGGTCTTTCATTGACTCTGGGAAGTGCTTTGCAAAGGTATCTGGGCCTTCGATGATGTGATCATCGATGCTCAGCAGCACCATGTCATTGATATTCATCTACTTCTCACTCTCCAATTCCGATGGTTTACGGAAATACTTTCGATAGGGAGAATCTGCCTCACTTTGTTGAACTGTGCTTAGGGACTTTGGTCCCATCGGGTTCGTCCTAAGTCACCACTTTTACAACTGTGTGTTCACTACAAAGAAGTCCCGCCGAGCCAGGCTCGACGGGACTTCTTTAGTGCTGAGTTGGTTATGCGTGTGTTTCTGCCCAACGACGCTTGTATTCAAGCTTTGATGTTTCGCTCACATCAACATCAGTTGCAAGTGCGCGAAGTGCACCAACAGTTGCTTGGTCGCGTGGTGTGTGCTTGAACGGATCCCAGTCGAAGAAGCGTGCGACGTTTTCATGCGTGATCATGTTGATCTCTGCGTCACTGCACTTCGCAGCTTCAAGTTCCTGAATCAACACTTCTGGTGAGTAAGGCCATGTTGAATCTGAATGTGGGTAATCGCATTCCCATGAAATGGTTTCAACACCGTAACGATCGCGAGTAGTCAGACCCGTTGGATCAGTGATGAAGCAGGCCATGAAGTTCTTCTTCCACACTTCAGTTGGAGTCATGCCCTTTGGCATGGTGTCCAAATGAGTCCATGACTGGTTGATCATGTGGCGATCCATGCGGTCAAGGAAGAATGGAACCCAACCGATGCCGCCTTCACTCATGGCAAATTTCATGTCAGGGAAACGCTTAATCACGCCACTGGTCATGATGTCGCTACATGCAACAGTTGAAATGAGTGACGCCAGAATGACGATGTCATCGATGAGGAATTCATCTGGGCGCTTCAACAAACCAAAGCCGCCACCGATGTGCAGTGAAGCCACCATGTTGGTGTCGACCATGGCCTTAAACACTGGATCCCAGTGACCACTAGCGAAACTCTTTTGTCCCACACCGTACGGAGTTTCAGGCAAGGTGATTGAGCGGCAGCCCTTTGCGGCAAGGCGATGAATTTCCTTAACGGACTCTTCCATGTCAAAGAACGGAATGATGCCCATCGGAATGAAGCGACCTGGGTAAGCACCGCACAGTTCGTCCATCAACCAGTCGTTGTATGCCTTGATGGCAACGAGTGACAAAGCCTGATCTGGAAGTGATGCAAGGTGAGTGCCTGCGAAGCCTGGGAAGGTTGGGAAGTTCATGCCAGCAAGTACACCGTTTGCATTCATGTCGCGCACACGTTGGTGAATGTCGTAGGTTCCTGGGCGCATTTCCGAAAGATCGGTGGGGTTGAAGTTCCACTCTTCTTTTGGCCAAGACGCAACAGCGCTCAAGCCTGGGCTGCCAACGGATACGCCCTGGAACATCCAGGCATCAACGTCAGGAAGATCAGGGTGCTTCACGAGCTTTGGAGCCTGATCCTTCATGGACTCAGGGAAGTGATTTTTAAAGGTGTCGTGATTTTCGATGATGTGGTCATCGATGCTCACCAGCACCATGTCATTGATATTCATAAAAGACCTCTCAAGAGCGGAACCAGGGTTTACGGTATGGCCGTAGAACAAAGGTAAGGGTTGCCATACCAACTCACAAGGTTTGTCTGAAATGTCGTATTTAGGAAGATTAACGAAAGGCTAGACATGGATCTCCAACTCACCGGCAAGCGCGCGCTCGTCACTGGCAGCAGCAGCGGCATCGGCGCGGGCATCGCAGAAGAACTCGCTGCCGAAGGTGTGCTGGTTGTTGTGCATGGCCGTAATGAGGAACGCGCAAATGCAGTGGCAGCGAAGATCAATGCGGCTGGAGGCCAAGCCAAGGTCGCCATCGGTGATCTCTCCAACAACCAGGGTGCTGCAGCAGCAGCCGAAGCAGCCCTTGCTGCCTTTGGAGGCATCGACATCCTTGTGAATAACGCAGGCGGCAGTTTCGATACGCCAAACCCATCCTTCTTTGCGGTCACCCCAGAAAATCTTGTTGCCACCTACGAAGCCAACACTGTTGCTGCCTTCCGACTCATTCAGGCACTTGCACCTGCAATGAAAGAACGTGGTTGGGGGCGCATCATTAACATCTCGACAGCGGCAGCGATCACCCCAACCTCAGCTCAGCCTGATTACGGTCCGGCAAAGGCCGCAATGGTGAATATGTCTCTTGGTCTTTCCAAGACTCTTCGCATGACTGGTGTCACCGTCAACTGTGTATCGCCAGGCATGATCCGCACAGAAGGCTTGATGGAATTTCTCGGCAACTTCGCGCAGAAGCGTGGTTGGGGCGATGACATTCCAAAGGCCGAGGAGTACTTCGTCAATGGCACTGGTCAAACCGTTGGTCGTGTTGGTGAAGTGTCAGACATTGCTTACGCAGTAACAATGTTGGCAAGCCCACGTTCAGACATCATTAACGGCACCAACCTGCACGTTGACGCTGGTATTTCACCAGCAATCAACTAAACCTTGGATTCGCGTACAACCATTTCTTGACCAATGCTGGCGACGAGCCGGCCTTGTTCGTCATAGATGTGACCGATGTAGTGGCCACGGCCATGCGCCATCGTTTGGGCCTGCCAATCCATGAGATGCCAGTCATTCATGTTGAAGGGTCGGTGAAACCACATCGCGTGATCAAGGCTTGCTAGTCGCGGCTTTTTCGGAAACTCATCGAACTGCACGAGCCCGCTGAAGAAATCAGAAAGATAGGTCAACGCACACGCGTGAATCTGTGGATCATCTGGCAAAGCGACATCAACCTTGGTCCATGTTTGATGCGGAAAAGCATTTCCCGCAGTTGGTGTTGCGTCAATCAATGTGACATCAGTGATCCCAACTGGAACAGGAACCGCAATGGACTCTTGGGCCGAAGGAACTGTTGGCAAGCGCACTGCTTGTACGTCAGGTCCTGTTTCAAGTTGATGGAATGACGCGTTCATAGTGAAAATCACTTCGCCAAGTTGTGACGCTTCGATACGCCGTGATGAATAAGAGCGTCCGTCGCGATCGCGATACACGGCAATTTCTAAGGGAACTGTGTTGCGACCAGCGCGTAAGAAATACGCATGTAAAGAATGCGGCACTTGATCCGGACTCACGGTTTTACATGCAGCCAACAGTGATTGCGCAGCCATCTGTCCACCATATAAACCAGTAAAGTCTGGATTAATGCCGCGCATATCTGGAGCCACAACCCGGGTGATGAAGTGATCCTCATCAATTTGATCAAGCGTCAGAACGTCAAGAAGGCTGCTCATTGATGTGACCTTACGCGATAGAGGTACGAACAAATAAGGAAGGCCAACGCATATTGCGTTGGCCTTCCTTAGCGTTATTGCTTAGAAGCGCTGTGCTCCATCAAGGCGGATGGTGTAGCCATTGAGGAAATCATTTTCGAAAATCTGAATTGCAAGCTTTGCGTATTCATCTGGATGACCCATGCGCTTTGGGTTAGGGATGAGCTTTGCAAAACGATCGTTGAGTGCCTCGATTGGCACATCGCCGTATGCGTAGGTGTGGAAGGTGCCAGGAGCAATCGTCATGAAGCGAATGCCTGCAGGTCCCATATCGCGAGCTGCGGTCAACGTCATACCAATGACGCCACCCTTTGCTGCGGAATATGAAGTCTGACCAACTTGACCTTCAAAGCCTGCGATCGAAGCAGTGCCAAGGCATACGCCGCGCTGGCCGTCATCATCTGGAGCGTTCTGGCTCATGACAGCTGCTGCACGTGACAACACGGTGAAGTTACCAACGAGGTACACCTCAACAGTGCGACGGAAGTGCTCGACTGCAATTGGGTTGCCCTCGCGGTCAACAATGCGCTGTGGTCCGCCGCCGCCGTTTGCGCCGCCGCCATGTACTGCAACTGCGAAAGCAAGCGGAGCCATTTCCTGTGCAGCATTTACTGCTTCGATGACATTTTGTTCGTCAGTGATGTCGGTGCGGACGTAACGCACTGCGGAACCAAGGTCCTTCACCAATGCATTTGCGCGCTCATCGTGAAGATCTGCGATCACAACATTTGCGCCCTTGTCGACAAGGCGACGAACTGTTGCTTCGCCAAAGCCACCAGCACCACCGGTGACGATTGCGGATCTGCCCTTGATTTCCATGCTTCCTCCAGTTGAACGTAATTCGAAGATTTGTTTTGTGAATTATGGCGGGCTCAGGATTGATATGTGGCCCGATCAAAAAAAGTGACCGACGCAACTCATGCGTCGGTCACTTTTCACGTTGTGCTTAGAAGCGCTGCGCTCCATCAAGGCGGATGGTGTAACCGTTGAGGAAGTCGTTCTCACAGATCTGAAGTGCGAGCTGTGCGTATTCATCGGCGCGGCCCATGCGCTTTGGGTTAGGGATGAGCTTTGCGAAACGCTCGTTGAGATCTTCGATTGGCACATCGCCGTATGCGTAGGTGTGGAAGGTGCCTGGTGCGATGGTCATCACACGAATGCCGGCTGGACCAAGATCGCGAGCTGCGGTGAGGGTCATACCAATCACGCCGCCCTTTGCTGCTGAGTAGTCAGCCTGACCAACCTGGCCTTCAAAGCCGGCGATTGATGCGGTGCCGATGCACACGCCGCGCTGACCATCTTCCAAAGGATCGTTGAGGCTCATGACTGAAGCTGCGCGGGAAAGAACAGTGAAGTTACCCACGAGGAAGATTTCCACGGTGCGGCGGAAGGTCTCAACAGGGTAGGTCTCGCCATTACGACCAACGATGCGCTTGCCAGCAGCTGGGCCACCATGAACGGCAACCGCGGTACGTAGGGGAGCCATCTCCTGGGCAGCATTGATAGCTTCAATCACGTTCTGCTCGTCAGTGACGTCAGTACGGACATATTGGACACCTGAACCCAGTTCAGCCACGAGAGCATTTGCGCGCTCATCGTGAAGATCAGCAATAACAACCTTGACGCCCTTGTCGACAAGGCGACGAACTGTTGCTTCGCCGAAGCCGCCGGCGCCGCCGGTAACGATGGCTGATGAACCCTGAAGTTCCATGTTTCCTCCTGAAAAGTGTCCAAATGACCCCGAAAATCGTGGATCTGCTGGTGACTCAGGCCACGATGCCTGCGCCGATGGCCAATATTAGCGAATTATCTACCGTATTTACATAGATGGCCTTATTATTCTAAAGTTCAAGGGTCCGCAGAGAGTCCGCCAACCGGTGGCCAGCTCGCGGAACCCGTCCCTTTGGCGCTACTTCGGCGCCATGTCTGTGTGAGGTAATCGTGACTGAAGCCGTCATCGTTAGTGCTGTTCGTACCCCTATTGCTACTTCTCGTAAGGGCACCTTGAGTGAAACCTCAGGTGAAGTCCTTGCCACCTTCATTCTTGACCAAGCCATCAAGGCTGCAGGGATTGATGCCAATGATGTTGATGACGTGATCTTCGGCGAAGCCATGTACGGCGGCGGCGACCTCGCTCGCTACGCAGCAGTTGCTAATGGTCTTCAGGATGTTTCCGGCCAGGCAGTGAACCGCCACTGTGCATCAAGCCTCACCGCACTTGGCAACGCTGCAGCAACCATCAAGGCCGGAATGGAAGATGTCATCGTTGCTGGCGGCGTTCAGGCTGGCTCAATGTCACCTGCAATGAGCTGGCGCGTAGCGGGAACTGAAGATGAATTCGAATCACGCATCCCACCTACATTCCCAGCGACAGAAGATGCTCGCGACGACGTGTCACTCACCGTGGGCTGGAACGTTGCTCAGGCCCATGACATTTCACGCGAAGATATGGACAAGTGGGCCTGGCGTTCACATATGCGTGCAGCCAAGGCAATCGAAGATGGCAAATTCCTCGACGAAATTCGCCCAATCACGGTAAAGACCAAAGACGGTTCAACCGTTGAGTTCGCAGTTGATGAGCACCCACGTGGCAGCTCAACCTTGGAAAAGCTTGCAACGTTGAAGCCACTTCACCCGGAAATTGAAAACTTCTCAATCACCGCGGGTAACGCATCAGGCGTGAACGACGCTGCATCAGCAGTCGTTGTTACCAGCGACAAGTACGCGGCTGATCACAACCTCGACGTACTTGCAGTGGTGAAGTCATGGGCAGCAGCTGGTGTGAATCCAAAGTTCACCGGAATGGGCGCAATCGCTGCTGCCGAGAAGGCTCTGAAGCGCGCAGGTCTCACTGTGAACGACATTGACCTATGGGAAATCAACGAAGCATTTGCTTCAGTTCCTGTTGCTGCCTGCAAAATCCTGGGTATTGACGAAGAAAAGGTCAACATCTACGGCAGTGGTTGCTCGCTTGGTCACCCTGTTGGCGCATCAGGCACTCGCCAGATCGCAACCTTGGTTCATGAGCTTCGCCGTCGTGGCGGCGGCATCGGCCTTTCCACCATGTGTGCCGGTGGCGGCCAGGGTGGCGCAGTCATCATCGAAGTTCCAAAGAAGTAGCACGTACGCCGAAAGGCCCCGTTCCAGTGGACGGGGCCTTTCGGTTGCACTAGCGTGAAAAATTAGACCTCAGTAAGGCAAGAGACAAGGTGCGGCCGTAGCCCGCACAGTCAAGGAGAAGGTTCGTGGCAGTAAATAAAATGGCAGTCGTTGGTTGCGGCACCATGGGCAGCGGCATCATTCAGGTGGCGGCTCAGACCGGTATCGAAGTAGTCGGTATCGAAACCAGTGAGGCAAATGCAGAGCGCGCATATGAGCGTATCAACGCAGGCCTTGATGGAACATTAAAGCGCGGCAAGATCACGGAAGAGCAAGCCGCAAAGGCACGTGAAGTTTTCAGCATCACCACTGATCTGGGTGCTGTTGCAAATGCAGACATCGTTGTTGAAGCGGTGTACGAAGATGTCGCGTTGAAGAATGACATCCTGGGTCGCATCGACAAGCTTGTAGGACCAAACACGTTCATCGCATCGAACACATCAACAATTCCGTTGGTAATTTTGGCTGGCGCAACCACACGCCCAGAACGCGTTGTTGGTCTTCACTTCTTCAACCCAGTCCCAGCAATGAAGCTGGTTGAAGTCATTAAGACCCCGGTCACTTCAGAAGACGACGTCGCCGCAATGGTTGAGCTCGCTCAGCGCATGGGCAAGAGCCCAGTTGTAGTAAACGACGTTCCAGGCTTCGTAGGTAACTTGCTCATCACGCCGTACCTCAATGATGCGATTCGTGCTTTCGAGCGTGGCGTTGCGCCAATGGAATCCATTGACGAAGTGATGCAACTTGGCTTCAACCATCCAATGGGACCTTTCCGACTCGCTGACCTCATTGGCTTGGACATCGTCCATGACATGGGTGCATCGATCTACGAAGAAACCAAGGATCCAAAGTACTTCCCACCAATCATGCTCAAGCAGTACGTACGTTTGGGTTGGCTTGGACGCAAGACCGGCCGTGGTTTCTACCGCTACGACTCGTAATCACAATCGAACATAGGAAGGATTCACCATGGCTAAGTCACTCCTCATTGCAACTGCAAGTGCAACGTCAGAAGCTGACGTCCCTGCATACAACGAGTGGTACCTCGGTACACATATTCCTGAAGTAAGCGCTGCAATTGGCTGCGTCACCAAGGTGACTCGCTACGCAGTTGTTGACCCAGCAACAGGTGTTGAATCAAAGGTCCGCGTTTCAGCAATTTATGAACTCGACACTGATGATGTTCAAGCTGCGGCAGCTGCCCTTGGTGGAGCAATTCCAACCATGACGATGACCAACTTGATGGATCGTGAAATTGATCCACCAGTGATGCAGTGGGTGCACGTACTGCCTGCTGCATTTCAAGGCTAATTTTTAAGTAGAAGTTCCAACAAGGAGAAAAATGAAACGTCAGTACAAGACCACCGGTGATTTCGGCATCGGCAACATGATTCACGTCATTCACATGTCAGACGATGTGAACAAGCTCAACGAGCTTTACCACCGCGCTTTCGGTGCGTTTGGTTTCATGACCGTCGATGAGCCAAGTTACTTGCCACCAGAAGATCGCTGGGCATCACTGCTCATGGTTGGCGATGTGTGCATCGAGACCATGGCACCAAACTTCCCAGTTGACGTAAACAAGCCGGTAGGCAAGTTCTATTCAAAGTTTGGTGAGCACCTGCACTCAGTTGGCTACAAGGTAGAAGACCTTGCTGGCCTTGCTGCTCGTATGCTCGAAAAGGGCATCTACATCGGCGCCCCAGGCGGCGGAAAGATCGAGAAGCTTGACGAGGAAACGCAATACTTCTACCCAAGCCCACGCGATACCGCCGGCCTCATGGTGGAACTGTGCAAGATCGACATGCCAAATGATCCAAAAGATGCAGACACATACACCGAGTTGATGCGCCTGTTCGAACAGCATCCAATGACCATCGAGCGTTTCTCCTACGTGACCCTCGGCGTGAAGGATCTTGACGCAGCTGTTGCTACTTACGTTGACATCATGCAAGCAATCCCATTGCAAGATGGCATTGATGAAGATCTGCAGTGCAAGTACATGACCGTTCAGCTTGGTGACTGCTTGTTGCAGTTGGCTCAGCCACTTGAAATGGATACCGATTTTGGTCGCCATGTCGAGAAGTACGGCAACTTCATTTACAGCCTTCGCTGGAAGGTTAAGGACATCGCGTCAGCAGAAGCATGGTTAAACAAGCAGGGCATCCGCACCACGCGTCCACGCCCAAGTTTGCTTGTAGCAAACGTTGAAGACACCCTCGGTGCGCCTTGGTTCTTCACAGACGAAGAAATCCCAGGAGATCCGTTCTCAAAGAACGCGTAATCTTTTGGAAACTCTTTTTTAGGTTTTGGCCCCACGGATCCCCGTGGGGCCTTAACTTTGGAACAACCAAACAGCTATCTGAGTGAAGCCTCGTTTAAGGAGCGCAATGCGTCGGCAGTACAAGACCACCGGTGACTATGGCATCGGCAATATGATCCATATCGTTCATATGACCGATGACGTCAACAAGCTCAACGACTTTTACCGTCGCGTGCTGGGTGGCTATTTGTACATGGGTATTGATGAACTCAATTACCTTCCACCTGAAGATCGTTGGGCTTCGCTACTCATGGTTGGCGATGTATGTATTGAAACAATGGCGCCAAACTTCCCAGTCAATGTTGAAAAGCCAGTTGGCAAGTTCTACTCAAAGTTCGGTGAGCACCTGCACTCAGTTGGCTACAAGGTTGATGACCTCGCCGGTTTAGCCGATCGCTTACTCGAAAAGGGTGTGTACATCGGTGCGCCAGGCGGCGGAAAAATCGAAAAGCTTGATCCAGAAACCGTGTACTTCTATCCAAGCCCACGCGACACCGCTGGTCTCATGGTGGAACTATGCAAGACCGATATGCGCAATGACCCAAAGGATCAAGACACTTACACCGAGTTGATGCGTTTATACGAACAGCATCCAATGACTATCGAACGTTTCAATTACGTCACGCTCGGTGTGAAAGATCTTGATTCGGCGGTGAAGACTTACGTTGACATCATGCAGGCAATCCCACTCGAAGAAGGCATTGATGAGGACTTGCAGTGCAAGTACTACACGATGCAACTCGGAGACTGCTTACTTCAGCTGGCTCAACCACTCGAAATGGATTCGGATCTTGGCCGCCACGTGGAAAAATGGGGCAACTGCATCTACTCACTTCGCTGGAAGGTCAAGGATCTAGATTCAGCAGAAGCATGGTTGAACAAGCAGGGTGTGCGCACTACTCGTTTACGCGAAAACCTCATCTACTGCAACGTTGATGACACAATGGGCGCACCAATGTTCTTTACAGACGAAGATATTCCGGGTGATCCTTTTGCTAGCTAAATTTCGACAATACGAAAAGGGCCCCGATAAATATCGGGGCCCTTTTCGTTGAGGAATCTAGTAACTAATCCCACTATTGGTCGTGCGCTTCACCAATTCGCCGCGCTGGTTAGTCCACGTGCTGATGCTTTGTGAGATCAACATTAAGCCGTTGCGACCTTGACGCTCGGTGTATTGACCACAGGACTTCACATCAGTAATCACATCACCTACGTGCATCCGCACGCCGTACTCAACCTTCATCCCAGCGTTCATACTGACAATGAATTCCCACTCCGGGAAACCCAAGGCTTGTTGGTTGATGCCGTGGCGATGCCAAATACCTGAATCATCATCTGGAAGAAATGACTCGTGTGATTGCGGACCCCACGCAAAAGGATCGAAATCCTCTGGCGCGTACTCGGCATCGATGAAGTACTGCGGTGGCTGTTCTGGGTAATAGACAGCTAACGCCCACTTGCGAATGTCAGATGCACTGACTGGGTAACTCGTAGCAGTGGACACTTCGCGCCCAGCTGCTGCGAGTACCTCAGGAACGAGGTAGGTCTCAGGCATTGCCGTGACCTACGCAGGAATGCGAACAGTTGCAGTGCCCGGCGCCAACTTTGTGCCTTCTTGCTGCTCGGTCCACACATCCAGAGTCACCACATCGCCATCAACAGCGGTAACGACACCCTTTGCCGACACGATCTGGTTCTTGTGGTTGATGCTGCGGAACTGAACTTCCATGCTCAGGATCGTGCCGTTTGGGCCCATCCAGTCGCGAAGCATGTTGTGCAGGTATGCCCACTGAAGGTTACCCATGCCGAATGCACCACCGTTACCAGCTGCAGCACCTGCTTCGTCATCCATATGGATAGGAACAAATTCATCGTTCACTGCCGCATAGCGGTTCCAGTTCGCGAACTCGGTTTGGCGAACAAATGCTGGGACTACGTCACCGACGTTAACGTTCATATTCATCTCTCCTAGTACCGAATCAAGGTGCCGGTGGTCCGCTTGACCAGTTCACCGTTTTGGTTTGTCCATGTTGAAATTCCGCGACTAAAGAGCATGAGGCCCAGGCGGCCTTCGCGCTCTGAATATTCGCCGATTGAGCTTTCGCTCGTGATGACATCACCGGGGCGGATACGCACGCCGTACTCACACACCATGCCGCCGTTCATCTGGAACTTCAGGCCGGGGCCTTCAATGCCGAGAGCGATTTCAGTGTTATCTGGGTTGTTGTTTTCAACCTTGCCAGCGTTCTTAATGAACTTTTCATGGCTCGCGACGATCCAAGCGAAGGGGTTGAACTCTTCTGGAGCAACGATGCCACCGTGGATGGTCTTCGCCGCTGCTGCTGGATCAATGAACTCTGCTGGTGGTTGACCTGGGTAGTACACAGCGAGTGCCCACTTGCGAATATCTGATTCGCTCACTGGGTAACTCACGGTACGTCCGGTGACGGTACCTACAGCAGCCTTCATGGCTTCTGAGATGTTGCTCATGTTTTCCCTTCCTTGGATTGCCTTGCAAATCTATCGTTAGTCGAGTTCGTCAATGAATTCCTTGAGTTGACGGACATTTCGGCATTCAAAAACCTTGCTGCAGTGCTTCGCATATTTCGGGATGACGGAGTCACCTTCGCCCCAACTGACTTCGCGTTCAGGGTTGAGCCAGAACACTCGGTGAGCTCGCTTGGCCATGAACTCCACCATGTCTTCAGAAGGCTGGCGGTAGTTGGAACGCCCATCACCAAGAATCAGCACGATGCTGCGGCTATTGATCTGCATGCCCCAGCGCTTCACAAACGAACGGAAAGCCGATCCATAATCAGAGCGACCATCAAGGGAGAAGCCTTTCTTTTCATCATCAATGCGCGCGGCAGCCTCGGCGATGTTGTCGGCGCTTTGCATGATGTCAGTGACTTCATCAATGCCGTCAATGAATACGAAGCTGCGCACACTGCGAAATTGCGAGCGAATCGCGAAGGTCAATTGCAAAGTGAAAGTCGCAAAGGATGAAACAGAACCCGAGATATCCGCAAGCACAATGAGTTCAGGCTTTGGTGGATGTGGTTTCTTATATGCGATATCGACAGGAACGCCGCCGGTCGACATGGAGTGACGCACTGTTCCGCGAAAGTCAATGGCGCCGTGGCGACCGTGCGAGCGCTTTGCAGCAAGTTTTTGGGCAAGCTGCACTGGAAGTGGAGCCAAAGTCCATTGCAGTGCCTCGATTTCAGCAGTTGATCCGGTGAGGAAATCAATATCTTCAGGCAACTTTGATCGCAGCGATCGCGCAACGGCACCGGCACCACGATCGGCTACAAGTTGCATACGAACAGCAGCTTCGACCTTTTGTTGAAGCAACTCAACCTTGTGGTCGGCATCGCTTTCGGCAATGCGTTGTTGCAGGTCAGCACCTGGTGATTCTGGATCGATTTCTTGGCGTTCAATGAGTTGTTCACGCACATCAGGCAGATCAAGGGAGCGAAGAACACGGAACACGTACAAGTTTCCGGCAACTTGTGCGCCCTTTTGAATATTCGCTTTGCGATTCACGAATGCCTCAACGAGAGCATTCATCATCAGTTCATCGTTATATTCCGTGGCATTGATGAGCATTTCGCGCAGTTCATCATCTTCAAGAGCGTTCAACATTGCTGCGATGCTGTTAGGGCTGCCCTCTTCACCCGTTTCTTCAAGGGTTCCTTCAAGCTGAGCAAGGCCTGAGAAGAAAAGATCAAATACCGTATTGAACGCCGGCAGATGCTCGATGCGTTTCACCAAGGTTGCAGCGAGCGCTGCTTTGACCTGTGATCGATCACCGATATCGATGACCTTCAGTGCACGCGCGGCATCAATATGTTCCGTAGTAGAAACCGGAATGCCGATGGTGCGAAGTTCGCGAACTAACCCCTCAACTGTTGAAAGCATGCTGCGCACCCCCATGGGTTCGCTTTATGCTCCACGCATGTCCGTTCCCGTAGTGCTTGTTCATGGTCTTGGTTCGTCCTTCGCTCACAACTGGGGTGTCAGCGGATGGGATGACATCTTGCAGTCCGAAGGCTATGAGGTCGTGGGCTATGAATTGCCCGGACATGGTGCTGCCTCCGAAGCTCCCGGCGGAGAAAGTGAAGCCGTTCAGCGACTTTTGGCTTTGGTGAGCACCCGTGAACCCGTTGATGCCATTGGCTTTAGCGCAGGTGCACGCCTGGTGCTTCGTGCGGCGTTGGCTAAGCCCAGTGCATTTCGCAAAATTGTGCTGCTTGGTATTGGAGATGGCATGTGGACGCACACACCTACCGCCGACGACCTTGTGCTCGCTGATCTCGTTGTTCAACTCTTGGAAACGGCTGGCAACGATCGGGGCTCCGTTGAGCGCTATATCAAGGGCTTCAGCGAAATGCCGGCCCTGAGCGAACTGAGCAAAGTCACCGTTCCTGCTCTTGTGGTGATCGGTGATCGCGACATGGTTGGTCCGGCTGATGCGATGACTGCTGCATTGCCGGACGCAAAACTTGTCGTGCTCAAGGGTGTGGACCATTACGCCACCACATCGAACTTCAAGTGCCAAGACGAAGTGCTCCGATTCCTGTCGGAGTGATGAACGTCGAGCATTGAATCGAATCATGAATTGGTGAGTTCCTCAGTTGCCTTTTCGATATCTGTTTGATGCTTGAGCAGCACTGATAGATGTTCAAGCACAACATCGGTAGTGACTTCAGTTTTTCCTTGAAGCACCAAAGCCCTTGCCCAGTCAAGGGTTTCGGAGACCGATGGGCTCTTCTTTAGGTTGAGATCGCGAAGGGTGCGCACAATACGCGCAACCTGCGCAGCCAAGTTCTCGGTGATTCCTGGAACCGCAGCAAGAATGATTTCGCGTTCACGTTCAACAGTTGGGTAACCCACATGCATGAACAAGCAACGGCGCTTCAATGCTTCAGAAAGATCTCGACTGTTATTGGAAGTCAGCACCACAAGTGGAAGTTGCTTCGCGTGAACGGTGCCAAGTTCTGGAATGGAAACCTGGAAGTCAGAAAGAATTTCCAACAGCAATGCTTCCGTTTCAATATCGAGACGGTCGACTTCGTCAATCAACAACACCACATCGTCTTCAGCTTGGATAGCTTCGAGAAGTGGGCGATGTAGAAGGTATTCCTCGCCGAAAATGTCTTCTTCGATGGCATTCCAGTCGCCTGCTGCCTCTTGGCGCGCAGCTTGGATGCGAAGGAGTTGCTTGCGGTAATCCCATTCGTACAGCGCACGAGACTCGTCGAGACCTTCGTAGCACTGCAGGCGGATCAGGCGGGCATTCAGGGAGCGGGCAATCGCCTTGGCCAGTTCAGTCTTACCGGTACCGGCTGGACCTTCAGCCAGCAGCGGCTTGCCAAGTTGGGCAGCCAGAGAGACCACGCCAGCAATATGGGGATCGGAGACGTACCCGACTTCCGCAAGCCGGGCTTGAGTGTCGCTGATATTGGCGAACGCGGCTACGGCTGAGGCCATCACCAAGGGTGCTGGGTTGTGCGTGGCGGACATGGAGCTCCTTTGGTGGTCCGTCATGCGACGAACATCTCGTGCGGGTTATCCAAGATCGGTTGACAAGGCTTGCGCCGAGTGGTCGTATACCCATCTAGGTCTAATAGGCAGATTTTTATCACTTATTGGCCCGCCCGTGTTCGCATTCAAGATGTTGGTGACCATTACCCTGGTCACAGCAGAGTTGGGGAGTCCATGTCAGACCAGATGGAATCGGTAGAAGATTTCCGCATTCGCGCTCGCGCGTGGCTTGCGGACAACATGCCAAAGCTTGATCCAAATAAGGAGTACAACACCAACCGGGTCGCTGACCGCGAGTGGGTTGAGCACCGTGAACTGCAAAAGAAGCTCTTTGCAGGTGGATTCGCTGGCCTGTGCTTCCCGAAGGAATACGGCGGCCAGGGTCTGACCCTTGCTCACCAGCAGGCATTCACCGAGGAGTCACTTCCTTATGAAATGCCGCTGCGCCTCAACGTGCCTTCCCTTTCCATCTGCTCGGGCATGTTGCTCGATATGGGCAGCGAAGAGCAGAAGCAAAAGTACCTCCGCGGCGCGATTTCCGGCGAAATCATCCTGTGCCAGTTCCTCTCAGAGCCAAGCGGTGGTTCAGACCTTGCTGGCCTGTTGACCCGAGCTCAGCGCGATGGCGACACCTACGTGATCAACGGCCAGAAGTGCTGGAGCACCTACGCCTACGCCGCCGACTACGCGACCTGCCTGGTGCGCACCGACTGGGACGCGCCAAAGCACCGCGGTCTTTCCATGATCATCGTGCCGGTTCATGACGATGCCACCCACCTCCAGCGCGTGCGCATGGTTGACGGCTCAGATGAGTTCTGTGAGGAGTACTTCACTGACCTCGTTGTTCCAGCTGCAAACCTTGTCGGCACCGAAAATGACGGCTGGACAGTTGGCCAGCGCCAGTTGTTCTACGAACGCCAAGCAGTGGGTGGCGGTTCGCCGTACACCAGCGGTCGCGGTCCATCACGCGGTAGCTCAGCCGGTTTGACCTTGGAAAACCTTGCTCGCGAGGTTGGCAAGGACAAGGACGAAGCAACTCGTGAACTCGTGGGCTGGCAGAACGCTCTTGACACCGTTAATCACCAGCTCATCAAGCGCATCACAGTGGGTATGACATCAGGTGAGTACCCAGCAATGGCGAGCTCGATGATGCGTCTTGCTCACGCGGAGATTCCGCAGAGCAAGATGGACGCGATGCTGGAAATCGCAGGAGACGAAGCAGTGACATCAACTGTTGAGGGTGACGGTTACCTTCGCTCAGTTGGCGTTCAGTACTTGATGCGTCAGGGTGCAAGCCTTGGTGGTGGTTCTGCTGAGATGAGCAAGAACATGATTTCTGAGCGCGTTTTGATGATGCCTCGTGAAATGGCTGCTGATCGTGATGTTCCTTTCCGGGAAATCCGCCGCGGACGCTAAGTCCGTACCCCTAATCGTTCATGACCAATTGCTGAAATCAGCAAAGAAAGAATTGAGGAGTCCTCATGGATTTGGAACTCTCGGAAGATCAAAAGCTTTTCCGCAACACCACTGCAAAGTTTCTCGACGACAAGCTTCCTGTTGAGAAGGTTCGCGAACTCAACAAGGCTGGCGGCGGTTTCCCTGCAGAGTTGTGGGAACAAGGCGCAGAGCTTGGCTGGGCAGCGTTGCTCGTACCTGAAGATCTCGGTGGTGGCAGCATCTCCGGAAATGGTTTCCAGGACCTAGCAATCGTTGCTGAAGAGTTTGGTCGCTTGGTTACTCCAGCACCGCTCATTCCCGTCAACACGGTTATTGCGGGCTTGGTTGAAGGTGCTGCATCAGGCTCAGACCACAGCGAAACCATCGAAGGATTGATGAGCGGCGAGCTCGTCGGTGCTTGGGCTGCGTACGAGCCAAAGGGCCACTGGGATCCGTTGAACCCAAGCACCACTGCTGCAAAGAATGGCGGCAACTACGTCATTACCGGTGTGAAGGATCGCGTTGAAGCTGGCGATGTTGCTGGCGTGTTCCTAGTGACTGCAAAGACTGAAAATGGTGTTGCGCTGTTCCTCGTTCCAGCAGATTCCAATGGCGTCACGACAGAACTTGTTGACTCCCTTGACTTCACGCGTCATCACGCACTTGTGCGTTTTGATGGTGTGACTGTTCCGGCAGAAGCAATGGTCGGCAACGAAGCTGCAACGGCAGACATCGTTGAGCGCATGTTCTTGGTTGCCAATGCTCTTCAATGTGCAGAACTCAATGGTGTGGTGAACCGCGTGTTTGAGTTCACCGTGCAGTGGGCATTTGATCGTTACTCATTCGGTCGCCCATTGGCTTCTTACCAAGCACTCAAGCACCGTTTCTCTGACATGCGCACCTGGATTGAAATCTGTAACGCAACTGCTGACGAAGCAGTGAAGGCAGTGAACAATCGTTCAGAGAACGCATCACGCTTGGTCAGTGTTGCTAAGGCCTACATCGGCACGAAGTCAGTGCAGATCATTCAAGATTGCGTGCAGATGCACGGTGGTCTGGGTGTGACTTGGGAACACGATTGCCACTTGTATCTGCGTCGTGCGACCACGGATCGTCAGTTGTTCGGTACACCTGCTGATCACAAGCGTCGTATTGCGGACCTCATCGGTTTGTAAACGCGTCGAAGATCTTTTGAAAATGGCCCCGAATCTTCGGGGCCATTTTCTTTTCCCGGTTGTTACTTCGGAAGATGCGTGCGCAGACCGTCAAGGATGGTGTTAAGCCCAAAATTGAAGTCAGTCCACGTGGAGTAGGTGGAATTCCAAAAGTCATGAGTTTTACCCAATGCTGGGTAACTGTCATTGAGTAAGGCGGCTGTTTCGGTGGAGAGGTCGGCAAACATTTTTCGATTGGGGTCGCTGCCGCCAAGTTCGGCCATACGCACTTTTTGGACGGTGCCGCTGGTGTAGACCGACATGGCCTGGTAGGCCCGGGCCGCAACTTCGGGTTCAAAGCCAGCAGTCAGCAGGATCCCTACTTCTTTATTGAGGCGATCCATGAAGAAGTGGCTTTCCGAGCCAAACATGGAGACATGGGTACGCATGATCAAGAAGTCGCAGATCACATCATGCGTGAGGAAAATCCGGCGCATATCATTGAAATATCGGCGGAAGTGCTCATCCCAGGCAAGATTTTCGTGATCGGGAAGTAGTGACAGGTAGTCATCCGCAACCTGGGAAAGCATCGCCTGAAGGAGTTCTTCCTTGGTGTGGAAATACCAGTAGAGGCTGGTCACGCCTACACCAAGACGCTTCGCCAGTTTTGGCATGCTGAGGGCTTCGACTGATTCTTCTTTGCTGAAGCGGAAGGCTTCGGCAAGAATCACCTCAGGATTCAAGGATCCGCGAGGATTGCGCTTTCGTTGAGCGCCGGCCGCAGGGGCGGACGCTTGTGGGATTGCGCTCATGGAAGCGGATTCTTGCATGTTGCCGTCACCCTTTCGATAGGTTCAGGCACCGCACTTGGCCGAGGGGCCATTTGTGCTAAAGTTATAACTGATTGTATGACTTGAAACGCCCTCTCACGAGCGGACTACAAGGAGAACTGGCATGGATGTGTTGGTCATGATCGTCGCTGCGATCGTCACCGTGATTGCGGTCGGACTATTTGCCCGAACCGTGGTGGGCTTTGTCCGTCAGTTCAAGGTTGGTGCATCAATCAACCGCACTGACAAGCCAGCGGTGCGCACGCTCACCCTGCTCAAAGAAGTCTTCCTTGCCACGCGCTTGAAGCAAAAACCGGTCGGCCCCATCGTCGCGGTGTCGCACCTCATCGTGCTGATCGCATTTGGTGTGTTGTTCTTTACGTTGATAACCGCATACGGCCAACTCATCAATCCTGATTTTGCATTGCCATTGATCGGTCATTGGCCACCATTCTCGTACTTAATCGAAATTTTCTCGTGGCTGATGGTTCTCGCGATCGTGATCTTGATCGCCGTGCGTGTGACCCGACGCCCGAATCCAGAGCAGCCACGTAAGTCACGCTTCTTTGGTTCAACAATGTGGCAGGCCTACTACGTTGAAATCACGATTCTTGCCATCGGCATTTTTGTGCTCGCATTACGTGCCGCTGAGTACGCTCGCGGCTCTGTGCAAGGCGAAGAGTTCGTAAACTCTAACTTCCCACTCACTGGCTGGATTGGCCAGAACTGGACCGGACTTTCACTCGAGGCTCTAGCAACGTTGATCATGCTGCTTGCCTTCGGCAAGATCCTGGTCTCGATGGCGTGGTTCGTCACAGTTGCAGTTACGCCAACCATGGGTGTTGCTTGGCACCGATTCCTCGCGTTCTTCAACGTGTGGTTCCAGCGCAATGCAAACGGCAAGCCAGCACTTGGCCAGCTTGAGCCAATCCGGTACGACGGTGTTGCCCTTGATTTCGAAAAGCTTGACGACTTCCCTGATGACATCGCGCTTGGCGTCACAGCGATGACCGACTTTTCCTGGAAAGCGCTGCTTGATTTCTCAACCTGTACTGAGTGTGGTCGTTGCCAGTCACAGTGCCCAGCATGGAACACCGAAAAGCCTTTGTCACCAAAGCTTTTCACCATTGCAATGCGTAACCATGCTCACGCAATCTCACCATGGATGACAGCAACTGAAGAAGAGCGCGCAAACCTTGATCCAGCGCTCATCGAACTTGCTGAGAAGCCACTTGTTGGTGATGACGGCGTCATTGC
This sequence comes from Candidatus Nanopelagicales bacterium, assembly GCA_028687755.1. Taxonomy (NCBI): domain Bacteria; kingdom Bacillati; phylum Actinomycetota; class Actinomycetes; order Candidatus Nanopelagicales; species Candidatus Nanopelagicales bacterium. The sequence continues at coordinate 3,021 of JAQTZL010000006.1, read as the reverse complement.
TGATGACATTCTTTGGTCATGCACCACTTGCGGCGCATGTGTGAACCAATGCCCTGTTGATATCGCGCATATCGACCACATTGTTGATATTCGCCGTAGCCAGGTGTTAGTGCAGTCAGAGTTCCCAACTGAACTCAATGGTCTTTTCAAGAACGTTGAGAACAAGGGCAATCCATGGGGCATGAATGCTTCAGGTCGTAACGACTGGATCAGCGAAGTTGACTTTGATGTGAAGGTCTTCGGCATGAATGGCGAAGACACCATTCCTGAAGATATTGATTACCTGTTCTGGGTTGGTTGTGCAGGCGCCTACGAAGACCGTGCTAAGCGCACCACGAAGAACGTGGCAGAACTCATGAACATTGCAGGTGTCAGTTTCATGGTGCTTGGTGAAGGTGAAACCTGTACCGGCGACCCAGCTCGTCGCGCAGGTAACGAGTTCTTGTTCCAGATGCAGGCGGCACAGAACATTGAAGTGCTGAATGAAATCAAGGCAACAAAGATTGTTGTGACCTGCCCTCACTGCTTGAACACCCTCAAGCGTGAATACCCACAACTTGGCGGCAACTACGAGGTTGTGCACCACACCGAGTTGTTGAACGAACTGGTGAAGGCTGGCCGCTTAACTCCAGTGAACAAGATCGATCAGACCGTCACCTACCACGATCCTTGCTACTTGGGCCGCCACAACGAGGTGTACAACCCTCCTCGCGAACTCATTGGTGCAACTGCAGATTCATTTGTTGAAATGGATCGCAACCGTGACAAGAGCTTCTGCTGTGGCGCCGGTGGCGCTCGCATGTGGATGGAAGAAAAGCTCGGTACTCGTATCAACCAGACTCGTGGCGACGAAGCCATCGCCACAGGTGCCAAGCGCATCGCTGTGGGCTGCCCGTTCTGTTCGGTCATGCTGAACGATGCTGTGAATACCCGTCAGCAAGAAGAAGGCCGAGCCGTAGGCGTAGAGGTCGTAGACGTCTCCACCCTCCTGCTCAATGCTGCCAAGTCGTAACATTTACCCACCCCACAAGAACGACCCGCCTGACCTAGGCGGCCACGAAAGGACAGTCGCGTGAAGATCGCTGTGTGTGTGAAGCAAGTCCCCGATTCATGGGCAGAAAAGAAGCTCCGTGATGGTGACTCACTCCTTGATCGCGATTCAGTAGAAGCTGTGCTGAACGAGCTTGATGAGTACGCCATTGAAGAGGCTCTGCAAATCACTGAAGCTCAAGGCGGCGGCGAAGTTGTCATCGTGACCATGGGTCCTGAGCGCGCAGGCGAAGCAGTGCGCAAGGCATTGAGCATGGGTGCAGATTCAGGCATCCACCTCGTTGATGCCAGCCTTGCTGGTTCCGATGCAGCAGCCACGAGTTATGCGTTGGCAAAGTTGCTCGAAGGCCGCGGCTTCGATCTCATCATGTTTGGTTCAGAGTCAACTGACGCACGCATGAGCGTCGTTCCATCGATGGTTGCAGAGCGCCTTGGCTTGCCTCAGCTCACATTCGCAAACAAGGTTGAAGTGAGTGGCGCAACCGTCACGATTGAACGTGTTGGCGACAACGGAATCGAAACCATCAGCGCTGCAACTCCAGCAGTACTCGGAATGATCGAGCGCAGCAACGAACCTCGCTACCCATCGTTCAAGGGCATCATGGCCGCAAAGAAGAAGCCAGTTGAAACAGTCTCGGCTGCTGATGCAGGCATTGACATCAGCGCTGTTGGCTCAGCTGGCTCATGGTCACAGGTCAACAGCTTTGCTGCTCGACCACCAAAGGCTGCAGGCGTAGTGGTTCAAGATGAAGGCGCCGGCGGCGTTGCAATTGCTGAGTTCCTTGATGCTCAGAAGGTCCTCTAAGAGCTACGGCTCATCAATCACACTAGATTTTTGAAACTGAAGGAGTCGTAATGGGAGAGGTTCTCGTCCTCGTAGATGCAGCCGATGGCAGCGTCAAGAAGGTCACTACCGAATTGCTTACCCTCGCACGTGCACTTGGTGAGCCAAGTGCAGTGTGGATTGGTCCGGGTTACACCGACGCAGCAGGCGCAACGCTTGGTGAATTTGGTGCCCAGAAGGTGTACGTCGCCGATGGCGCCGATTACATCAACCACCCAGTAGCACCAAAGGCTGAAGTGCTTTCCAAGCTCGTTGCTGATCAGGCACCAATCGCAGTGCTGATCGGATCTTCACCTGAAGGTAAAGAAGTTGCTGCACGTCTGGCAGTTCGCACTAACTCAGGCATCATCACCGACGCAATTGGCATTGCGCCAGATCTCACTGCTACCCAGAGTGTCTTCGGTGGAGCTACTGTTGTGCAGTCAAAGGTTTCAGTTGGAACACCAATCATCACCGTGCGCCCAAACTCAACCGCACCTGTTGCTGAAGCTGGTGCAGCGGCTCGCGTCGACGTATCAGTTGAACTCAGTGCAGCAGCAAAGAGCGCAACCATCACCAACCGTTCGGCAGCAGTTAAGGGCGGACGCCCAGAACTCACAGAAGCAGCAATCGTTGTTTCAGGTGGTCGCGGTGTTGGTGCAGCCGAAGGCTTTGGTGTGATCGAAGCACTTGCTGACTCACTTGGTGCAGCTGTTGGTGCTTCACGCGCAGCAACCGACGCTGGCTACTACCCACACGCATTCCAGGTCGGACAGACTGGAAAGACTGTTTCACCTCAGCTCTACATTGCTAATGGCATCTCGGGTGCGATTCAGCACCGCGCTGGCATGCAGACCTCGAAGTTGATCGTTGCAGTGAACAAGGATGCAGAAGCTCCAATGTTCGAACTTGCTGACTTCGGTGTTGTGGGCGACCTCTTCACAGTTGTTCCTCAGCTGACTGAAGAAATCAATAAGCGCAAGGGTTAAACCTTTAAGAGTGTTAAAAGTTAAGGCCCAGGCGCATTGGCGGTTTCAACGGATCGTCGCAACACGGCTAGGACTTGAGTAAAGCACCAAGGCGCTCGGCTGGGGTATCCCAGTCGAGCGTTTTGCGTGGACGACCATTGAGTTCGATAGCAACGGCAG
>JAQTZL010000005.1:144402-144633 GCA_028687755.1 Candidatus Nanopelagicales bacterium | reverse complement strand
TGATCCAAAAACGACGTGCGGTGGCAAGTACATCGACACCACGACCGGCAAGGTCATCTACCAGTAATTCAACTTCATTAATACAACTGTGGCGGGTCCCTTTCGGGGCCCGCCACAGTTGTATTTCTGGATAACGATTGCCGTCGCATAAGTCCTATTTTATCCTGAATTCTGGTAACGATTGCGTATCATTCGTTGCTATTACTAGTGAAAAGAGCCGATTCGAGCCAA